>CAMBEF010000194.1 GCA_945865495.1 uncultured Bacteroides sp.
AACAGGTCCTGCAAAGAACGGATACTTGAATTCTTTTCCGAACAGAGCTATTGATGTGTCAACGGGGCGGTTAGATACAATGGTATCCATGTTAAGACGTATCTCTTTCCATTTGTCATAATTGCGGATAGCGGTATCACCTGCCCCTTTGGCACCGGGGCCGGGAATCTGGTTACGGCATGCTCTGCCATTACATTCAGGACATGCTTTGCAGTAGTTGCCAATGCGCTGTCTTGCATTCTCAATACATTCTGAATAGTTCATAGTTAATACCTTCTTTCTGCTATATTACTGAAAAATATTATACACTAAGATGTCGAAAAGCAAAAGTAATGTGTTACATGACATGACAAAATATTCCGTCTTTGTAAGTTATAATATCAGCATATGACAGGCACCATAGTGTACCTGGATGTGTTGGGAGGTGCGGTTAGATTGTAGTATATATTGATATGGTATTCATTGTTAATTACGCAATGGATTTTATACTCATTACAATTGCTGATGGCTTCCTGAAAAATCATGCGGGGTACAGACGGGCGGCCATGGCGGCTTTTATTGGGGCTGTGTGGTCATGCGTGTCACAGACCAGGGTTATAACAAGTACTGTCATAAGAGACATATTTACATATGTGATAATAAGCTCTATTATGGCATTCATATGTACAAAGAGACAGCACGGCTGGAAAATGACAGAATACTGCAGTAAAATAGTGAAAACGTCGGCAGCATACATAGTAACGGCATCAGTATTTGGCGGGATTATGGGACTTATATATAATAGTACGGCAGCCGGACACATGCTGAGAGCGATGGCTCTTGAAAGCGAGTGGCTATTTATATGTCTGCTTGCGGCAATGTCGGTAATGGCAGTGCTTCTGAAACATTATCTTATACAAAGGGCATATGATGGCAGCATATGTGATGTGGAAGCTGATTTCGGAAATTTTAATGTTAATGTAAAAGGAATAATAGATACCGGCAATGTACTTGTTGACAATATCACCGGCAAGCCTGTGCATGTTATGGATAAATCCTGTGCTGACAGATGTGTGAATATGGATATTACGGATTACTGCTGCGGCAAAGGAGATTATATGGCGGCAGGGAGACAAAAAAATAATTGCAGTCTTGGATTACATTATGTGATATTTTGCTCGGTCGGAAAGGAACACGGCTGTATGCCTGTGATTATAGCGGATACGCTGACTGTAAGAATGGACGGTAAGAGCGTTGTACTGCAGAATATTCCGATAGGATTAAGTAATACACCGCTTTCAAAAGATGGGGGATATAAGATGCTGCTTAATGCGGAGATGAAGAATGTGATGTGATGCATAATATAATCAGGGGAGAGTAAAGGACAATGGTAATAAAGGTTTCGGTTCCAAAATGTTTTCAGTTCAAAGTAGTGCCCACAATAAAAAATCTGATGTTCTTCAGGCAGGGAGATGTGCACTATATAGGTGGTTCGGACGTGCTTCCGCCACCGCTTGAACCGGAAGAAGAGGCTATGGTAATAGCGGATATGCAGGGTGAATATGCCGAACAGGCAAGGTCTGTGCTTATAGAACATAATCTGCGGCTTGTTGTATACATAGCAAAGAGATTTGACAATACCGGGATAGGAGTAGAGGATCTTATATCAATAGGTACGATAGGCCTCATAAAAGCAATACATTCGTATAATCCGGACAAAAGCATAAAGCTTGCAACATATGCATCAAGATGTATCGAAAATGAGATACTGATGTATCTGCGGCGTAACAGTAAGACAAAAGCTGAAGTGTCGATAGATGAGCCGCTTAATGTGGACTGGGATGGTAATGAGCTGCTGCTGTCGGATATCCTTGGAACGGATGAGGATGTTATTTATAAAGACATTGAAAATCAGGCAGAACGTCTCATGCTTGGCAAGGCAATGGAAAAACTCTCAGACAGGGAGCGTCTTATTGTTAATCTGAGATATGGCCTTACATCTCCTGATGAAAGAGAGATGACACAGAAAGAAGTGGCTGATTATCTCGGAATATCACAGTCATACATATCAAGGCTTGAAAAGAAAATTATCAGGCGCCTTAAGAAGGAAATGGTCAAAATGCAATGATTTTATGAAAATGTTGTCAAAATGGGTTGCATTTTAAAATCACATGTGGTAAGATTCCATAAGGTAAAGACAAATGTGCGCCATAGAAAGACACTGAGAAGCGTAAGAGGAGAGCGTAGCAAAGTCTTTAGAAAAAAGGGTTAAGGAGAAAATATAATGAGTGACAAGTTAAGAGTAGGTATCCTTGGCGGTACAGGTATGGTAGGACAGAGATTTATAACACTGCTTGAGAATCATCCTTGGTTTGAGGTTGTTCTTATCGCAGCAAGCGGACGTTCAGCAGGAAAGCGTTATGAGGATGCTGTTGACGGACGCTGGAAGATGCAGACACCAATGCCTGAGTCAGTCAAGGATATGATCGTATATGATATAAATGAAGTAGAGAAGGTTGCGGAGCAGGTTGATTTTGTATTCTGTGCAGTCAACATGCCTAAGGATGAGATCCGTGAGATAGAAGAGAAGTATGCCAAGGCAGAAGTGCCTGTAGTATCAAATAACAGTGCTAACCGCTGGACACCTGATGTCCCTATGGTAGTACCTGAGATTAATCCGGAGCATCTTGCAGTAATCGAGTCACAGAAGAAGAGACTCGGAACAACAAGAGGATTTATCTGTGTTAAGCCTAACTGCTCAATCCAGAGCTACACACCTGCTCTTCATGCACTTAAGGAGTTCGGACCTAAGCTTGTAGTTGCCACAACATATCAGGCAATATCAGGTGCAGGTAAGACATTCAAAGAGTGGCCTGAGATGGAAGGCAATATCATTCCGTTTATCAGCGGTGAGGAAGAGAAGAGTGAGCAGGAGCCATTAAGACTCTGGGGTAAGGTAGAAGACGGACAGATTGTTAAGGCAAGTGAACCTGTAATTACATGTCAGTGCATCAGAGTTCCTGTACTTGACGGACACACAGCAGCAGTATTTGTAAACTTCGAGAAGAAGCCTACAAAGGAGCAGATAATCAAGGCATGGAGAGAGTTCAAGGGACTTCCTCAGGAACTTAACCTTCCAAGTGCACCTAAGCAGTTCATTCAGTATCTTGAAGATGATAACCGCCCACAGGTTAAGCTTGATGTGAATTATGAGAACGGTATGGGAATCTCACTTGGACGTCTCCGTGAGGATTCAGTATTTGACTATAAGTTCGTAGGTCTTTCACACAATACATTAAGAGGTGCAGCAGGCGGCGCTGTTCTTATTGCGGAGCTTCTTAAGGCACAGGGCTATATAACAGCAAAGTAAAAAAATCTTGATAATAGAATATATTTGCGGTAATATTAGATGTAGATTAAGTTTTAATATGGTCGGCATTGACAGGGATTATTAGCGCAGATAATAAACCACTCGGTGTTCATTTTTTGAGCCGCAAGGCCAAGCTTGGACACCGAGTTTTTGTATGTGCGGGATGGAGAACGATATGAAAGACAGACATTTTTATGCAATGTTATCAAGAATGAAGTACATAAACAGATGGGGGCTTATGCGTAATACGCAGAGTGAGAATATATGTGAACATAGTCTTGAGGTTGCATTTATTGCACATGCGCTCGGTATCATTAATAATGAACAGTTCGGAGGATGCCTGGATGCACAGAGAATGGCAATTCTTGGAATGTACCATGATGTTACTGAGATTATAACAGGAGATATGCCGACTCCGGTTAAGTACTATAATCCGCTTATAAGGGATGCTTACAGGGAAGTGGAGACGGTTGCCAAGAATGAGCTGCTTCAGGGTCTGCCTGACAATATGAGACCGGTTTATGACAGCGTGCTCATGGAGACAAAGGAAGAGGAAGAGCTATGGAGATATGTAAAGGCTGCCGATAAGCTGTCAGCCCTGATAAAATGCATAGAAGAAAAGCGTACCGGTAATATGGATTTTGTATCTGCTGAAAAGGAGATACGCAAGGCAGTTATTGACATGCATATCCCGGAAGCTGATTATTTTATGGATAATTTTCTTCCGGCATATGAAGCAACGCTTGATGAGAGTACTAATTAATTGGAGGATGTAATGGGTAAATCCGTATTTATAGCAGAGAAGCCGTCCGTAGCGCAGGAATTTGCAAAGGCGCTGCATGCACAGTTTTCAAGAAAAGACGGTTTTCTTGAATCGGAACAGTATATTGTGACATGGTGCTATGGGCATCTTGTAAGCATGAGCTATCCTGAAAAATATGATGAAAAGCTGAAAAGATGGAGCCTTGATACGCTTCCGTTCCTGCCAAAGGAATACCGATATGAAGTTATACCGTCTGCGCAGAAACAGTTTGAGATAGTTAAGGAACTTCTTAACAGGGCGGACGTGAGTACTATATATATATGTACTGACTCTGGACGTGAATGAGAATATATATACAGGCTTGTTGATATGTTGGCAGGCGTTAAGGATAAGAAGCGTCTGAGAGTATGGAT
>CAMBEF010000195.1 GCA_945865495.1 uncultured Bacteroides sp.
CCAGGCAGCTTACTTCTGCATGACAGAATCGCTTATGGACAACAAAGCCTGAATCTGCGCTGTATTGCATAGATATTCATTATTCATGAATGATTTTGCACATCAAAAAAGCCGGTCACTTTAAATTTTAAGGTTTAGGGCATTTTACTTAATTTTATTAAGAAATGCATTTTGCCTTAATTTTTAAAAGTGACCGGCTCATTTTTATTAAATTATTAATTCAATCCGTAAATTATTTTGCCTTTGTAGTACCTGATTCAAGAGCCTTATCCTCAAGGAACTGGTCGATATCAAATACTTCTCCGTTGCGCACCTTGCTCATAAGCTCAATAGCAGTATTAACAGTTGAATAATCAGGCTCAATTACAGACATACCTACAAGGCCGAATAACTGGCCTGTCTTAGTTGCTCCTGTACCTGATACGCTGTAAGACATTATATTCCATCCTGTCGGATCGTTAATCTGTGCCTTAACAAGGTTAGATATTGCGCTGTCCGGCATGTTAGTGGCAATAAGTCCTGATACAGCATCAAGAACCTTATTGTACTGTGTAAGAATAGCTGTTGATGTAGCCTTATCAATCATACCTTCGATGGCTGCCATCTGGTTACGTCCACGCTGGTTATCTCCGTCTGAGAATGCCTGACGCTCTCTACAGAATGCAAGAGCCTTCTCTCCGTCACACTCATTAGGACCAACTACAAAGTTATAAGCTATAGGAGCTGCATCTTCACCGTTAGTAAACTTAACATCCGAATTGATTGTGATTCCGCCAAGGGCATCAATAACACCTACCGCACCGGTAAAGTTAACCTTAACATAGTAGTCAATGTCAATTCCATACAGACTCTCAAGTGTGCTGATTGATGAATCGACACCATAGTTGCCGGCATGTGTAAGCTTCTCGTAACCCGTTACAGCCTTACCGCTTGAATCTGTTGACAGTGTATCAACAGGAACCCAGTAATCACGAGGTGTAGAAACCATCAATACCTGTCTTGTCTTAGGATTAAATGTTGCTATAATATTAACATCGCTTCGTCCGTTGGCTGATATTGCACCATAATCATCATTACCTGATACATAGATTGTGAATGACTCTGTTGCCGTGTTCTTATTAACAACATTCTCTTTTATCTGTGTTGTAAATGTCTTAGTATAGATAACTTTTGTCTTTTCTTCAAAATCAGTGAACTGCTCTTCAAGCATTGCTCTGTTTGACTCGTTAAATACAATTACCTTTACTTCATTATTATAAAGTGCATTAACAATATTAGTCCAGTTATCATAAGTACGTGTCTTTACATTAGTTCCAAGTGTTGTATTAACTTCCTGAATAAGGCTTTCTGCCATATCTTTGTTATTAATCTTGTTGTATCCGAATGTATAATCCTTAGTTGCTTCAACACCTGTTGCCGAATCAGTTGCAAGAACAACAAGTGAAAATGTATCCGTCTTGGTTGTTACACCTGCTATATTACTGATTACACTGTTGGCCTTGCCTATATATGAAGAACCAACAAACATCACTACCGCAAGCAGTACCGCAAGCACTTTGCCGACCCAGTGTGCCTTGGTAAACTGGGAAAGTACGTTATATACTGTTATAAGAAGCAGAATGCCTATAAGCATCGCCATATACTTAGCAGGAATCATATTAAGCTTGAATAATGCTGCAAGGAATATGATAAGTGCTATAACTTCGATTCCAATCAGTGCAAATCCTACTGATCTGGCAATCAGCTGCTTCTTTTTACGGCGTTCGCGCTTTGTAAGAGAATCTGAGTTGGAAAACATAATCTCCATATTGGACTTCTTACTCTCATGTGACGCAGCCTTTTTCTTGTTACTTGAATCTGCCATAATGTAACCTTTTCTGAATAATTCAGTACCCTTTCTTCTTTGATGTCTCGTGCATATTTTCTCCCCACTCTGAAAATATACTCGTTAATTATACCACACAGATTATTTTTTACAACAAAAACTTCTCAATAGCCAGTGCTACACCGCAATTGTCATTAGACTCTGTTATATAATCGGCGTACTTTTTCACCTCAGGATATGCATTCTCCATAACAACTGCAAGTCCTGCATACTCAAGCATCGGAATATCATTCATGCCATCACCGCAGGCTATAAGCTCTGACCTGTCAATGCCAAGTGCGCTAAGCAGGCTGTCCAATGATGCCGACTTGCTCACTCCCTTTGGCACAACCTCAAGGAAATAGCTCTCCGAGAAAAATGCATCAAGCCTGTCACCATGCTTTGACAGCAGCGCCTCCTGAACAGGCAGAAGCTTTTCATGTTCTCCAACAACAAGGAACTTTGAAACCGGATAATCAACATACGCTTCAAGATTGTCAAGCTTTAATACAGGTGCATTATTGCACTTTGCTTCCTTTATAACATACTCATCAGAGTCATTCTCTGCCACTATCGAATCATCATTATAAGTAAGCGCAACAACTCTATTCTCATCAGCAAGTACGCAGATATCATGAATACACTCTGCCGGAAGCATGTTCTCATACATAAGCTTCCCCGTCTTCCAGTCAATTATGCTGCCTCCGTTATATGCAAGCACATAACCGCCGCGTTCCTTAAGCTCAAGCTCATCTGCTATTGCTGCGATTCCAAGCACCGGCCTTCCTGATGCAAGTATGACCGCACATCCATTGTCAATTGCTTTCCATATTGCTTCCTTATTCTCCTGTGGAAGCTGCTTATTGCTGTCGGTAAGTGTTCCGTCAAGATCAAGAGCTATCGCCCTGTATTTTTTCTCATTATTGATATGATTTTCCACGCTATTCTCCATTCCTGCGCTGCCTTTTGCGCATATCAAGTTTGTGCGTAAGCACAAATCTCGCGTGTGAAAAATTTTATTTTTCGCACTTTTCTCCATTCCTGCGCATATTATATACAAAATGCTTCCGTACCTGTGCAAAAGTCCACAGGTACCCACAGGATTGTATCATGGACTTGAATTGCAGTCAAATAATAACCTCTGAAAATTACTATGACTATATAGCAGCTTATACCCCTTACCTTTACAATATGCTGTCCTACACGCCGGGAGTGTGCGTCAACAACATAGATGATGAATGGCTTGTCATCCATTATAAGGGTGACGGCAATACCGGAGTCAGCACCTCCGGCTATATCGAGATTCCGAAGCTTTTTACATTAACCGATACCTCAAGCATTGATGCATCAGGCATAACACAGGTGCATAACCAGCCGGTGCTTAATCTTCTCGGACGCGGTGTACTCATCGGCTTTATTGACACAGGAATCGACTATCTGAACCCGATATTTCAGTATGCAAGGGGATTAAGCAAAATAGATGCAATCTGGGACCAGACTATACAGTCCCCTGATAGCGATTTGACCGATAATCCGTACAAATACGGCACTGTCTACACCAATTCAAAGATTAATGATGCCATTGCCGCAAGTCTTGCCGGTGATGACCCTTATGTAGTCGTTCCTTCAAAGGATGATAACGGTCACGGGACATTCATTGCAGGAATAGCTGCCGGCAGTGCAGACCAATCAGCAGGCTTTACCGGTGCCGCCCCTGACGCATCTATTGCCATGGTTAAGTTAAAGCCTGCCAAACAGTATCTCCGTGATTTTTTTCTTATAAATGATGAAGCAGTGGCATTTCAGGAAAATGATATCATGACAGGGATGCAGTTTCTCAAGGACACTGCTAATGCCAAAGGGAAGCCGCTTGTAATCTGTATAGGTCTTGGGAGCAGCAGCGGTCCCCACAACGGAGGTACGCCGCTTGCCGCATATGCCAATGACCTTGCCAGACGTGCAGGCATAGGTGTTGTATGCAGCATGGGCAACGAAGGGAATGCGCGCCATCATTTTTCTGGAATCAAGCCCGCACTTGAGGATTATGCAACTGTTGAGATAAGTGTCGGTGATAATGAAAAGGGCTTTGTTCTTGAGCTGTGGGCAGACCGCCCTGAGATGTTCTCCATATCAATAGTATCTCCGGCGGGTGAGATTATCCCACGCATACCGGCAAGGAGAACCGAGCAGAGTAATATTATTGATTTTGTATTTGAGCAGACAAGGCTTTTTATAGATTACCAGAATGTTGAATCCCTGTCCGGCAATCAGCTTATATTCATGCGGTTCATCAATCCCACCGGAGGAATCTGGAAAATTAACGTACACGGGCTGTCCGGACTGTCGGGTGAATTCGATATGTGGCTTCCGGTCACCGCATTTCTGACCGGCGATGTACATTTTGTAAGACCCTCTCCAGACACCACTCTCACACAGCCTGCCACTGCATTTTCCGTGATAAGTGCGGGTGCATATGACCACCTTACGGGCGGTATATACATTGCAAACGGACGCGGTCCGACATCAGATGGGCGGCTTAAGCCGGATATAGTTGCCCCTGGTGTTAATGTATACGGTCCTTCCGCTGACGGTGGATATACTTATATGACCGGCACAAGTGTGGCTGCTGCCCATGTTGCGGGTGCCG
>CAMBEF010000196.1 GCA_945865495.1 uncultured Bacteroides sp.
TTCTTACTAACTGATTAAATGTAGGCATTCTTTTTTCACCTCCCGGAATTAGAATAAAAACTGTGGTTGCTATTATTCATTGCCCAAATTATAATGAATAAACAGTCCAGTGCTCTATGGCACAAAAAAATTAAGCGTCCAAAACTGCACGCTTAATTATTATATAAATATATTATGCTTATGTCAAGCATTTTTTATCAATCAAAGCAATGTTATTTAATAAATTTTTAAGACTTTTATTTGGTAAGCAGCATCCTGTCATTATCAAAATCCTGTCTTGTTTTTGCGGAATACATCTTAAGAAGATCATCAAGAGACATCTCCCTGCGGCTTTGCTCACCAATATCAAGAATGATATTGCCTGAATCCATCATGATTGTCCTGTTGCCGGTCTCCATTGCAGACTTAAGATTATGCGTAATCATCATCGTTGTAAGGTTATATTTTTTAACAACATTCTGTGTAATCTCCATAACCTTTTCTGCAGTTGCAGGGTCAAGCGCCGCAGTATGCTCGTCAAGGAGGAGTACCTTAGGAGGCACCAGTGTACACATAAGAAGTGTCACTACCTGTCTCTGTCCTCCGGACAGCAGTCCGACCTTTGTCTTCATCCTGTCTTCAAGCCCCATGCCAAAATCGGCAAGTGCATTACGGAAGAATTCTTTATCCTTTTTATTAAGTGCAAATCCAAGCCCCAGCTTACCGGCTCTTGAATACGCAAGCGCAATATTCTCTTCAATCGTCATTCCCGGTGCGGTGCCCTTCATCGGATCCTGGAACACACGCCCTATAACATGTGAGCGTTTATGTTCCTTCATATATGTAATATCATCACCGTCAAGAATAATTGAGCCCGAATCAAGTAAAAATGTTCCGCATATTGCATTGAACAATGTTGACTTGCCTGCTCCGTTAGAACCGACTACCGTTACAAAATCGCCTTTGTTCAGTGTAAGGTTAAGGCTGTTAAGCGCAACATGTTCATTAGGTGTTCCCTTTGCAAATACCTTAACTGCGTTGTTTATCTTCAGCATTGCATTGTCTGTCATCGCATTATCAGTCATTGCTTTTCCCATGTTACCTGCGTCCTCCCATTCTTGTTCTGTACATTCCGATATACTGTTTGATTGCCGGTATTGAAAGCGCAATTGCTACTATCACCGCTGACAGGAACTTAAGCATGTATGCAGGGAATATACTTGATTTTATTGCAAACGCAATTATAAATCTGTATATTACGGCACCGAATACAGAGCAGATGATTCCTGCCGTTACATTTCTTCTTCCGCCGAATACCTCACCGATTATTACCGATGCAAGGCCTACAACAAGAATTCCCACACCCGAATTAATATCAGCATAGCCCTGATACTGTGCAAGAAGCCCACCGGCTGCCGCTATGCATGCATTGGCAATTGCAAGCGCAAGAACCTTGGTCACATCTGCATTTATCGAAGATGCCCTTACCATATCTTCATTATCTCCCGTTGCCCTTATGCATAATCCGAGACGTGTTCTGAAGAATAATATCAGAATCAGACTGAATACTACCGCAAATGCTGCCGGAATTATAATCTTTACAGCATCCCTTGAAAGATCCGGAAACATCTTATAAACTATTCTGAATATTGTGTCTGCCTTAATAAGACTTAAGTTGGAGCTTTCTCCCATTATCATGATATTTATCGAGTAGAGACCACTCATTGTAAGGATTCCTGATAATACCGGATGTATCATAAGCTTTGTCTGCAAAAATCCCGTAACAACTCCCGCAAGAGCTCCCGCTGCCATTCCGAGAAGTATTCCTATTACCGGATGGCCTGCAATTGAAAGAACCGCTGACACGGTAAGTCCCAGTGTGAAGCTTCCTTCAGCCGTAAGATCCGGTATATTCATTATTCTGAAAACTATGTATATTCCTATCGCCAGCAGACCATATATAAGTCCAAGCTGGAGTGAGCCTAACACTAAGACCATTGCGTGCCTCCCAATTCAAATTAAAATCGTATTAATTACTTTGCATCTGTTATAAGCTGTGCTGTTGACTTAACGCTGTCAGGTATTGTAACACCGAGAGCTTCCATTGTGTTCTGGTTGATTACAGTTCCTGATGCAGGAACTACTACTGAAGGAACATCTGCGACCTTCTTGCCTCCAAGAATCTCAACTGCCATATCTGCGCTCTGTGAACCAATCTGCTTATCATTCATGGCTACTGTTGCAAATGCACCTGACTGTACTGTTGTCGCACTGCATGCATATACAGGAATCTTATTCTTTCTTGTTATCTCTGTAATCTGTGCCATACCTGACTGAACAACACTGTCATTAGGTACAAAGATTGCATCAACGCTTCCTACGAGGCTTTCTGCTGCCTGCTGAATCTCTGACGAATTAGTTACAACAGCCTCAACATACTTAAGTCCCTTGCCGTCAAGGTAAGACTTTGCATCTTTAACTGTATTTACTGAGTTAACCTCACCTGTGTTATATATAAGGCCATATGTCTTATTGCCAGGTGTGAGTGAATCGCTGAGATTGAATATATCGCTTACAGGAATTGCATTAGACGTACCTGTTGCATTCTTATCAGGCTTCTCCATGCTGCTTGTTACACCTGCTGCCACAGGAGCAGATACAGAAATGAATACTACAGGGATATCTGAATCCATATTAACCATAGCCTGAGTTGCCGGAGTTGCAATTGTTGCTACAAGATCCATCTTGCTGTCAACCATCTCCTGACAGATTGTATTAAGTGTTGCCGTATCCCCCTGTGCGCTCTTAACAACTATGTCGCACTTATCTTCTGTGTATCCCTTGGCACGGAGTTCCTCAATGAATCCGTCCTTCATATCGTTAAATGCGCCATTCTCGATAAGCTGTATCACACCAACCTTAATCTTGCCGCTGCTCTTCTCTGAGCTGTTGCCACATGCCGCCATTCCTGTTGCCATAACTGCTGCAAGCATCATACATGCTGCCTTCTTAATCATCTTTCCAAGTCTCATAATTTTTCTCCCTTTCAATTATAGATTTTTACCACAAGATATAGAATCAGTCGTTGCATTAAAAAATCCCCGGCAGATATAAATCTGCCAGGGACGAATTGTTCGTGGTACCACCCTAATTCAGACTCCATGCGCCATCACGTCTTATTGGAATCCCTCTTGCCCTTAACGCGGGTCATACGGCACAGGCTACTCAAAAACTCAATATAAAGCTTCATCTTTCACCCTGCGTCTTGCAAGTCCATTCCCTATCCCTTCCATACCGGATTCCACCAGCTCCGGCTCTCTGTGATGTCAGTAAAACAGGTACTCGTCTTGTTCATCGACTTTATCTCTATCACTTAAAACGCATTATAGCAACATCCATTCCGAATGTCAAACATTTTCTTAAAGAAATGTAAAATTCCGCCACGTATTAATCGTTATAGACCTTACGGAACTCTGAATAACCATCTTCCTCAAGCTTCTGAATCTGGAACTTGGCATTCTTGTTAAGCGGCTGTACAGTTACAATATTGCCCTGTTCACGCAGCTTTGTTGCCTCAGCAAATACATCGGCAAGCTTGTCTGTAGACACCTTGCTGTCAACAAGAATTGCAATGCATTTTTTGTCTCTTGCAAATGCCTTGTCACCAAGCTTATCCTTGAGTATTGTGATGATGCGCTCAAAGCCGATTGAAAATCCGCATGCACATACCTTCTGTCCGCAGAACTTGCCAATCATCTCATCATATCGTCCGCCTCCGGCGATTGAGAAGTTATATCCGTCAATTGTAATCTCAAATATTGTTCCTGTGTAATATGACATTCCTCTTACAAGTGTAGGGTCAAATACAAGACTTACATCGCTGCTTATCATAGGCTTCACACATGAGAGTATGCCGTCGAGTGAGTCAACAACTGATGAATCTATCGCATCGGCACCTATAAGGCTGCAGAAATCCCCGCATGATATTCCCTCTGTAATTTTCGTGAACATCTGTGTATACTTTTCAACTGCATCAGCAGCAAATCCGCTCTTTACAAGTTCTTCCTTAACTCCGTCTATTCCGATCTTGTCCATCTTATCAAGAATGATGAACACAGTGTCGAAGCTCTCTTCGTCAAAGCCTGCGCTCTTAGCCATTCCCTTAAGGATTCTTCTGTCATTAACGTGAACTGTAAACCTGCTTATTCCGACCTCCTCAAAAATCTTTGTGAGCATTGATGTTGTTGCAGCAATAAGCTCTATCTCTGCCAGAATCGATGAATCTCCGAGAATATCGATATCGCACTGTGTAAACTGACGGAATCTTCCCTTCTGCGGTCTGTCGGCACGGAATACGTTGCCAATCTGAAGTGATTTGAAAGGAGTTGTCAGTACTGCCTGATTGTTGGCATAATAACGCGAAAGCGGTACAGTAAGATC
>CAMBEF010000197.1 GCA_945865495.1 uncultured Bacteroides sp.
AACCTGTTTATAATGCTGTTGGAATAAAGCCATTTACAGTGCTTGCCGGGCCTTCCAATGAAGCCGTAACAAAAAACGGCATCACAATATCTCCGATTCCAATGAATACCTGTGGAACCGGCAATGCTGCTTCCGATATGATATATGATTTCAGCGCAATTCCCGATTCATGGACAATTAAAGGCATATATGACGTGAATCTTTCGGTTTTCGGAAGCAATATCAACCGGATAGAATATCTTTCCTCAAGCAGTAACTTTATATTCCTTCTTGCAGATACTGACGATACTGGAAGCATTGTCTTCAGCAGTGCCGGAACCTCATTCAGTATTGGAATTAGTGATATTGAAAGCAGCGATATCAGGTTATCTGCTCCCAACGGCAGCTTCGCTACCGACAATGACATTTACATTGCATTAATCACTAATGGAGAACAACTTGCAAAGGACGATTTGGCGGCAGATATAACCGCATGTGTCACATTTGATGACGGAAGCATCTCCGTCAACCGGTATAGACTGGCAGCCGCTGACCGTACCATGAATAATAACAGTATCAATATAAAGCTTGAAACCGATTACGCAGAGGCCGCAAGCCTTGCTGCACAGGAAGCCTTGAAGAAAGCAGAAGCTGTCGAACAAGCCAAATCTGATGCTGCCGAAGAAGCTGTTAACCGGGCTAAGGCCGCTGAGCAGGCTGAGATTGAGCGCATGAAGCAGGATTACAGCAGGCAGGCAGAGATTGCCCGTATGAAGCAGGAGGCTGTCAGCATAAGCGAATCGATTGCAAGGGAAAAGGCTTCCATTGCAAAAGAAAATGCACTTAAGCAGTTAGCCACAGCCACGAAACCATCCAACTAAATAATATTTAATTCCTAATATTTATAATCAGCCTTTCTGTAATTAAAAAACAGCCACACATGAAACCTGTAAACCGTATCCGTAATGCCGGACACGCATCAACATCAGATCCATGCGTGGCTGTTCTTATATACCTGAGTTCTTATAAACCTCAGTTTCTATTTATTATTGCTTCTTATTTGTTATTACTTCATTATCACTTTTATTTATTATCAGTCTTTCTTCTTATAGTTCTCGTATCTGTGCTCTACCTTTGGTGTCTGCGCCCAGAGCTCGTCAGCGCGTGGCTGCCAGTTCTTTGCATACTGCTCGCACTTGCCGCACAGGTGCTCTACGCTCTCAGGTGACTGAAGGTCTGTTGACTTTGCTCCTGTCTCCTTAACCATTTTCTGAAGAATCTCAGGATTCTCAAGCATTGGACATGGACGAAGGTGGTTCTCATTGAATGGCTGGTTATCTCTGTATGCCATAAACAATGGCTGGTGAAGTATCTCAAGGAGTGAGTGTGTTCTTATGTTAGCTCCTGAGTAATGGATGAATACACAAGGTTCTGCATCACCATTTGCATTAATGTGGAAATAGTTTCTGCCGCCCGCAATACATCCGCCTACGAACTCACCATCATTCTGGAAGTCCATTGTGAAGAGACCCTTGCCCGTTGTAAGCTTTCTTATCTCACGGACTCTTGTTCTCATGTATGTTCTCTGGTCAACTGTCGGAAGCAGGTCAACGGCTGCATCATTGCCGACAGGCATGTAATGGAAGTAAAATGCGTAACGGCATCCCTTATCAACCATGAGGTCAACGAACTCATCACTTGTTACAGTTTCAATATTCTTTGATGTGTAGCAGATTGAAGTACCGAAGATAAGTCCATTTTCCTTAAGGAGATCCATAGCATGCATAACCTTGCCGTATACTCCGTCACCTCTTCTGAGGTCATTTACAGCTTCAAAACCCTCAAGGCTGATTGCAAGGTAAAGATTGCCTACGCGGAGCATTTCATTACAAAATGCTTCATCAACGAGTGTACCGTTTGTGTATGCAAGAAATGCACAGTCATTGTGCTTCTCGCAAAGCTTAATTATATCTGCCTTTCTTACAAGTGGCTCTCCGCCTGTAAACATATACAGGTAGATACCAAGCTCTTTGCCCTGCTTGATAAGATTATCCATCTCGTCAAATGTAAGATTCAGCTTGTTACCATACTCTGCTGCCCAACAGCCTGTGCAGTGAAGGTTACATGCACTGGTAGGATCCATAAGAATCAGCCATGGCACATTGCACTGATGTACTTCACGCATCTTTCTGATTGTCTTTGTTCCGTGGAAAAATGCCTCATATCCAAGATTAAGTGCTGCTGTCTTAATCACATGCGGGTCAATCTCATCAAGTGCCTTATTTATGTACTTATTGAATGCTCCGTCCTTGTCACGGATCATTTTCCTGATATTATCATAATCAAGGTCAAGCTTCTCATCTCCCATATACTTCTGCATAAGGTCAACAATCTTAACTATTGCCTCTTCTCTGTTCTTGTCAACATCCTTAAGCACTACATCAATTGCCTTACTGAATGCCAGTCTTGCTGCTGCATGTGTCATCGTTCCCATATTAGTCTCCATTCCGTGTATGTCTCATTATATGACATACATCTGTATTTTTATTTGTGTTTTTATTTGTGTTTTTATTTGTGTTTTATAATGAATCAATCATTTTTACCGTATCATGTACAACCCAGAAGTTAAGCACTCCGTCAATCACAAGATTAATTCCTATGAGCATCATGACGAATTCCACAACCTTAAGCGGAATCACAAGAAGCATTACTCCGAGTGCGCCTGCTATAACTGCAAGTATAAGTATCAGCCACCACTTACTTATGCCGAACCTTTTGGCATCAAATGATGTCTGTATCTTAAATACCGCATCAATCAGCACAATTACTCCGATAAATGCAGGTATAAGCTCTGCTATCCATTCTGTCCTGAACAAAAATATGCATCCCGCGACAAGTGAAAATATTCCCATCGCAAGGTCAAACTGAAATGCAAGCTGATACATATCATGTGAAAAGTAGCCCATAAGCCTTATTATTCCATAGAACATAAGCACAATTCCAAGCACCCTGCACACCGTTAACATAGCCGTCTGCGGTCGTATTATCAGGTAAATTCCTATTACAATAAGCACAATTGACAGTATGCTGTATGCCAGCTTTGTTCTTTTAAGGGAATTCATATCTGCATCACCCCTTTCCCTATCAACTGGCATTATTTTATTTGGTTTTTCGACAAAATCCAACAGACAAAAAAAGCCGGATGCACAAAATTTGTGCACCCGGGCATTTTTGTCTAAATTTTAACTATCTTTACTTAAGATACTTCTTAACATACTGTCCTGTATATGAGCCCTTAACCTTAGCGACCTGCTCCGGTGTTCCTTTGGCAATGACAGTTCCGCCGCCGTCTCCGCCTTCAGGTCCCATATCTATTATATAATCCGCCGTCTTAATGACATCAAGATTATGCTCAATCACAACTACCGTATTACCGCCGTCTGCAAGCTTATGAAGAATCTCGACAAGCTTATGCACATCGGCAAAATGGAGTCCCGTTGTAGGTTCATCGAGTATATACATCGTCCTTCCGGTGCTGCGTCTTGAAAGCTCCGTTGCAAGCTTGATTCTCTGAGCCTCACCGCCTGACAGCTCCGTTGACGGCTGTCCCAGCCTGATATATGAGAGTCCGACATCATTAAGTGTCTCAATCTTACGTCTGATTGAAGGCACATTTTCAAAAAATGTAACCGCCTCCTCGACCGTCATGTTAAGTATATCGTAGATATTCTTACCTCTGTAACGTACCTCAAGCGTCTCTCTGTTATATCTCTTACCACCGCATACTTCACACGGAACATATACATCAGGCAGAAAATGCATCTCTATCTTAAGGATTCCGTCTCCGTTACATGCCTCGCAGCGTCCGCCCTTCACATTGAAGCTGAATCTGCCCTTGCTGTAACCACGCTCCTTGGCATCCGTTGTTGCAGCAAACAGATCTCTTATCATATCAAATACGCCTGTATACGTTGCCGGATTAGACCTCGGTGTACGTCCGATAGGTGACTGGTCAATCGTAATTACCTTGTCCAGCTTCTCGATTCCTATAATGTCATCATGCTCTCCCGGAATTGTTCTTGCACGGTTGAGGTCTCTTGACAGTCTCTTGTTAAGAATCTCATTGACAAGCGAACTTTTGCCCGAACCCGACACGCCGGTAACACACGTAAATACGCCAAGCGGTATATCCACATCTATATTCTTGAGGTTATGCTCTCTTGCTCCCTTAATCGTTATAAAATCGACCGGCTTGCGTCTTGTCTTCGGCACCGGAATCTTAAGCCTTCCGCTAAGGTATGCTCCGGTTATGGAATCAGGATTCTTCATTATCTCTTCCGCTGTTCCGACCGCTACCACCTGTCCGCCGTGTTCTCCGGCTCCCGGTCCTATATCGACTATACAGTCTGCTGCCCTCATTGTAT
>CAMBEF010000198.1 GCA_945865495.1 uncultured Bacteroides sp.
ACAGGCTCTGCCTTACCTTCAACCGCATCTTCTGTTATTGTGCACTTTGCTACGTTATCATCTGATGGAATCGTATACATTGTATCCATCATAACTTCTTCTATTATTGAGCGCAGACCTCTCGCACCTGTCTTTCTTTCAAAACTCTTCTTGGCTATTGCTTCTACTGCCTGCGGAGTAAATTCAAGATCTACCTCATCCATCTCAAACAGCTTCTTATACTGCTTTACAAGTGCATTCTTAGGCTCTGTAAGGATTCTCACAAGTGCTTTTTCATCAAGTGAATCAAGCGCCACAACAACCGGTACACGCCCTACAAACTCAGGAATAAGACCAAACTTAACAAGATCCTGCGGTGTTACCTTGTGGAAAAGCTCACCTATATCCTCGTTGCTTCTGTCACCAATCTCAGCATTGAATCCAATTGACTTCTGATTCATTCTTCCTTCTATTATCTTCTCAAGCCCGTCAAATGCACCACCACACATAAACAGGATATTCGTTGTATCTATAGGAATGAGTTCCTGCTGTGGATGCTTTCTGCCTCCCTGTGGCGGAACTGATGCGTTGGTTCCCTCTATGATCTTAAGGAGTGCCTGCTGTACACCTTCGCCCGATACATCTCTTGTTATTGAGACATTCTCTGACTTCTTGGTAATCTTATCAATCTCATCAATATATATAATGCCGTACTGTGCACGTTCTACATCGCCATCAGCTGCCTGAATAAGCTTAAGAAGAATATTCTCGACATCTTCACCTACATAACCTGCCTCTGTAAGAGTTGTTGCATCCGCTATTGCAAACGGCACGTTAAGAAGCTTTGCAAGTGTCTGTGCAAGATATGTCTTACCACATCCGGTAGGACCTATCACGAGAATATTACTCTTTTGGAGTTCTACATCGTCATCATCAGCTTTTCTCATAATTCTCTTATAGTGGTTATATACCGCTACAGATAATACTTTTTTTGCTTCCTCCTGACCTATGACATACTCGTCAAGGAATTCCTTTATCTCCATCGGCTTAAGAAGATTAATCTCCATATCAGCCGCATTTTTGGCATCATCATCGTAATCATCGAATTCTTCATTGAGAATCTCTTCACATACACTGACACACTCATCACATATATATGTTCCGTTAGGTCCTGCAATAAGCTTCTTCACCTGATCCTGTGTCTTATTGCAAAATGAACATCTAAGTTGTCTATCATCTCTGCCTGCCATCTGATACCTCCTAATATACAAATTGTGACAAAAAAGGACCGGTCGGCCGTGCATATAGACGCACACGCTGTCCCAGTCCTTATCTGTTCATTTATCTCTTCTCAATCACACTGTCAATAAGACCATACTCAACAGCTTCCTGGGCACTCATGTAATTATCTCTCTCTGTGTCGACAGCAATCACATCGAGTGGCTTACCTGTGTTAGCTGCAAGGATTGTATTCAGCTTGTGTCTTGTCTTAATAATATGATCTGACACAATCTTAATGTCTGTTGCCTGTCCCTGCGCTCCGCCTGATGGCTGGTGAATCATTATCTCAGCGTTAGGAAGTGCAAGTCTCTTGCCCTTTGTACCACCTGAAAGAAGGAATGCACCCATGCTGGCTGCCATTCCGATACAGATTGTTGATACATCACACTTAACATAATTCATCGTATCGTATATTGCCATTCCTGCTGTTACAGAGCCACCCGGACTATTAATATAGAAATTAATATCCTTGCCCGGATCTTCTGACTCAAGGAAAAGGAGCTGTGCCACAATAAGACTTGCTGACACATCTGTTACCTCTTCTCCAAGAAATATAATTCTGTCCTTTAACAGACGTGAATAAATATCATAAGAACGCTCACCACGACTGGTCTGCTCAATGACATAAGGTACTAAACTCATTATAAAACCTCCTTATGCTGACTGGAAGAATTAAAATTCTAATATTCTTTAATTACTTCTCAACAGCTTCTGCTACAACTAAATCAACAGCCTTCTGAACAGCGATATCTTCTCTGATCTGCTTCTGCTCATACTCGCCCATGAATTCCTTAATCTTGTCTACTTCCATTCCGTAGCTCTCAGCCATCTTGTTGAGTTCTGACTCATACTCTTCATCAGAAACTTCAATATTCTCAGCCTTGACAATTGCTTCAAGAACAAGTCTGCTCTTGATTCTCTTCTCAGCCTCAGGCTGCATGTCAGCAAAAAGCTTGTCTGCTGTAAGTCCTGTGAACTGGAAGTACTGCTCTACTGAAAGGCCCTGCTGCTGAAGTCTTCTGCTGAAGTCCTCTGCCATCTGACGAACCTGTGTATCAACCATAGCTGAAGGAATATCCATCTTTGCATTCTCGATAATCTTATCGATAACTTCTGCTTCCTTCTTGTTCTTAGCTTCGTTAGCCTTTCTCTCACCGATTGTCTTCTTAAGGTCTTCCTTGTACTCTGCAAGTGTATCGAAATCTGAAACATTCTGTGCAAAATCATCATCAAGGTCATCATACTGCTTTTCTTTGATTTCCTTAACTGTTACCTTGAATGTAGCTGCCTTGCCCTTAAGTTCCTCAGCATGATAATCTTCCGGGAATGTAACATTAACTTCTGTCTCCTCACCGATATTCTTACCGATAAGCTGCTCCTCAAATGTATCAATAAATGAATGTGAACCGATTGTAAGTGGGTAATTCTCGCCCTTTCCGCCCTGGAAAGGCTGTCCGTCAATGAAGCCCTCAAAATCGATAACTGTCATGTCCTTATCCTGAACAGGTCTGTCCTCAACATTAACAGTTCTTGAATTCTGCTCTCTTACCTTATCAAGTTCAGCATTAATATCATCTTCTGTTACCTCAACATCAGCCTTAGCAACCTCAACACCCTTGTACTGTCCAAGCTCAACCTCAGGCTTAACAGCTACTGTTGCTGAAAAGATGAATGGCTTGCCGTCTTCTAACTGAACAAGGCCGATCTCCGGCTGTGATACGATTTCAAGACCGCTCTCTTCAGCAGCCTTTGCATATGCTTCAGGAATAATTGCATTAGCAGCATCCTCAAAGAATACTTCCTTGCCATAGAACTTTTCAATAATCTTACGTGGAGCCTTGCCCTTACGGAAGCCCTGAACATTAATCTTACTCTTGTTCTTGTTGTATGCCTGCTCTAATCCCTTCTCGAATTCCTCATCGCTTGATGTAATCACAAGCTTAACCATATTCTTCTCTTCGAGCTGTTCTACTGTAAAACTCATTGTTATTACTTCCTCCTTAATATATGTAAATACTACTTAAAAATGAGCGCACTACGTACACATTTGATAAGTATATCATAGTTATCAAATAAATGCCAGCAATTTTTTATTAAAAAACATGCATTAAAAAACATACGGGAATGACCTGAAATCACTCCCGTATGTCCGGATATTGTCAATTATCCATTAACCAAATCAATCCATGCCGGATGACTAGTTACCTGAAGACATCTGCTCTTCCTGTCTCTTAATCATCTTTCTTACCATTTCACCACCGACTGAACCGGCCTGGCTTGTTGTAAGATCTCCGTTGTATCCTTCCTTAAGAGGTACACCAATCTCTGATGCAACTTCCATCTTGAATCTGTCAAGAGCATCCTGTGCCTGTTTCTTTGTCTTAGAATTAGAATTTGAACTGTTCATACTGTCCACCTCCATATTAATTGCCCCTTGCGGGATTTATATTGAAGACAAACACCCCGCCTCCAAGCTTTGCTTAATGGCTTTGTTGTTTATCTTGGTGTTAGTATGTTCATGCCGAATTTAATTTATTATGACAAATTATGTTAATAACTTTTTTCTAAACAGTCTTACATTCTCTCCCGCATCGCCAGTCTTAAGAATGCCGGCTGACACTGCCAGACCGTCAGCACCGCATCCAAGAGGAAGATCGCAGTTATCAACTGTTATTCCGCCAATTGCAACATCAGGTATACTTACCGCATCAAGAATCTGTTTGTAAAGTTCCGGAGTTATTGCCTTGGCATCCGGTTTGGTTGCCGTAAGATGGAATGCCCCGGTTCCAAGATAATCCGCTCCTGCCTTCTGTGCCGCAACAGCCTGCTCCACAGTCTTTGCAGTTGCGCCTATAATAAAATTCCCGCCAAGGAATTCTCTTGCCATGCCCACAGGCACATCATCCGCACCGAGATGCACTCCGTCAGCCTTTGAAAGTACTGCTATATCAAGCCTGTCATTAATTATAAGCTTTGTATCGGTTTTATTTTTTGCATTATACTCATCAACAAGATGCCGCATATGAACCGCATCCTGAAGATACTTTGCTGATGTAATATTCTTTTCGCGGAGCTGTACGTAATCCACACCTGCATCAAGGGCACTTCTGACACGCTCATCGCCGTC
>CAMBEF010000199.1 GCA_945865495.1 uncultured Bacteroides sp.
TAATCATCTGTGCCATACTCGTTCATATGAACACAGGTATCAAAGCTCTCCGGTGCCGCCTTCATAATCATATGAAGAAACCCGAGATTATATATGCCTATATCCAAAAGTGCGCCTCCGCCAAGCTCGGTCTTGAACTTACGCTCACGTCTTGCTCCTGTTGCAATAAAGCCATACTCACATCTTGCATGACGCACATCACCTATTACACCATTTTCAATTAAACCGGTTAATTCCCGGTAGAGCGGCAGAAACCTTATCCAGAAGGCTTCCATTATAAACAGCCCTTTCTGTGCAGCGTAATCATACAGCTTCTCAGCCTGTGATGCCTCTGTCGTAAATGGCTTCTCACATAACACATGCTTTCCTGCATCAAGGCACATCATGCAGTTCTCATAATGCATACTGTTGGGTGTTGCAACATACACTGCATCAACTCCTGCATCCTTAAGCATGGCTTCGTATGAACCATAATATCCCTGTATTCCGAACTCATTGGCAAATGCTGCTGCTTTCTCTTCACTTCTTGAGGCAACTGCCACAAGCCTCTCTTCTCCTCCCATATGATTCACGGTATCGGCAAACTTCCGTGCAATTGTTCCTGTTGCAAGTATTCCCCAATTCATCGCTAATATCCTTTCTTATATCTGTTCCTGTATCTGTTAAGCAGGTCTTCTATCTGCAGGCTTAGATTCTCTGCAAATGTTCCTTCACGTCCATGCACTATCTTAACCCAGAAATCAAGTTCTGTATACACTGCATCTGTCTTTTTTACCTGAATCTTTACCTGCGCACGTCTGTGTTCGAGCATCGGAATTATAATGTAATACATTCTGTCATCTTTAAATGACAGGTAGCCTGCACTCTGGCCTTTTTCATTTTTCAGATACAGCCTGTGACCGGATATCTTTTCAGGATACAGCAGCGCTCCGGGAACTATATTGAGCCTCACGCGCCTTGCCGGTATCTTCTCAAGCATGCACAACATATGATATATATCCGCGTCGTCATGTGCTGCCGGTTCTCCGACAATCAGCGGGAGCGTCCCTCCGGCATCGATAAACTGCTGTGCAAGCAGATATGCCAGTTCTGCCAGAAACTTAAGCTTCGCTTCCATATCAGCGTCTGCCTGTATGTCATCAAGAATCGCAGCACTGCATTCCAGCATGCTTTTAAGAAAAAGACTGAAATCCTCCTCAGGTTTCCATATGTATCTGCCACTTGCTATAACTATATCTCCAAGCCTGTTGCCGTCCACATCCTCTACACTGTGGTATACATTACGTGCGGCATATGCATTGGGATTCTCCGGTGCATCCCACGCCGGTGCCTTACTGCGCCCATCACCGAAATGTCTGCCGGCACGTTCCTGACGGTTATGTGAATTATCTTCCGGTGTCACATATCTGCAAATGACTTCGTATGCCTCATTAATCTCCTGAGCAGTATACGGATAACCTCCTGTTGCTTTTGCGGCATTGGAATCCGGGTGTGCCATATGCATAAGCTGTCTGTATCTCTTTTTTATCTCTGTTCTGTCTGCATTCCTGTCTACACCAAGAATCCTGTATGCCTGAGCCCTGACCAATTCTTTCTCCTGCTATCTGTTATTTATTCGCGGTATTTTTTGTAAACTGCTGTTATATTACCTATAATAACTGCTATTGCAGCAATTAGCCACGACGGCGATATCACAGGCTTTATACGTGCCACATGTGGTCTTGTATCTTCACTGTAAGCAACAATCAGTGTATCTCCAATACGCTCACCTATTCCGGCAGCAACATATCCCCTGCAATTCCCTGTGCCATCAGGCTTTTTAACGATTACCGCAGCCTCTTCGCTTCTTCGGACACTATAGTCATAATACCCCTCCGTCAGCTCATAATGTGACGTATGCGGAAAATACCCAAACAAAAAGCCTCTGTTCTCCCATGTCCATAAGCCTGCCAGAATAAATACACTGAATATAACTGTTGTCAGTATATTCCCGTAATCTTTCTTCCCCATACTACTCCTTATATGTATATGATATTGCGCTGTTACTTACGTCCCCAGCCAAACAGCCCCTTCTTCTCATAAGGCTCTGTTGTATATGAGACAAGTTCATATCCGATGCCTTTTATCTCCTTCTTGGCCCATGGAATATCAATCTCTTCCTCACTTATGATAACGCACTCTCCGTCTTTTGCGGATGAATTAACCTTCTTTACCTTAAAATTGCTGCGAATCAGATCATTCATGTGTGATTCACACATTCCACACATCATACCATCAATCTTCAATGTTGTCTTAACCATAATAATCTCCATTCCGCAGGCTTTATAATACTACTGCTTCTGATACTGTTTGTGACGCCTGCTTCACAAATAACCAATTATTATATATACCCCTGTAGGGTATTTGTCAATTCAGTATGTGATTGATTTTTCTCAATAAGATAAGCCGGCTTTGAAGCTGATATATCTATCGCCGGCTCTAACGCCGCTATGTTCATGCTGAACTGTCAGAAGCTGTGTCCGCCGCCTGAGCTTCCGCCGCTGTCTCCGCCACCACCACCGTCAAAGCCGCCAAATCCGCCTGAAGAATCTGAGCTGCCCTCACTATAACGGTATGAATACTTCCGTATGCATTTTTTCTTAATATCAATAGTCATGCTGTTATTATCGCCATATGCGGATCTGACCGCATCCTTATGTGCTCCGTTTGCTTTTCGTGATACAAGAAGGAAAATATAATTCGTAAGGAAGCCGAGCATTACAGCTAGCAGCGCATTGGTTACAATCTGCATCGGGCGCTTTATTGAAAGTCCGTTAATACGGCGCTGTGCCTGATTAAATGCCTGAACCGCACATTGCGCATACTGCTCCTTAGACGCAAGCTTATATATATTATCCGTAATTGCAAGTGCATCCCTGCTGCGGATTATCTTATGCACAGCTCCCGTACAGTACATATATATCTCACGGTGATACATATCTATCGTAAACATTACAACCGGCGCTGTCTTTTTACTTCCAAAATATGACGCACATACATTAGCACATACATCTGCCGTCTCATCAGCCTCGTTCCTGTCAGTTGTATAGAATATAACATTGGAATCGGCTGATATTGCCTTCATTGCTTCAATTACATCTGCTTTGCCTGAAGCTTCAACTATCTGCGCCTTATCATAATATATGATTCTGTGTCCGTCTGCTTCTGTTATGTCCTCACCGGTATTTGAAGCATTTTCCGATATTCCCGATAATGCGTCAGCTTTATCAGCACCGTCTGTTTCCTGCGCTGCATATACCCTGACAGGTTCCGTCATTATCAACTGATTAAAATATCCGCCTCCAATTACGATTCCCATGATGACGGCCATTATCGCAAGAATCATTCCGGGAATTCTGCGTACAAAACATTTATTAATCCCTGTCATGCTCACGCCCTCCCTTATAAAGCTCAAACTGCGGAAGCGGTCTGGTACAGGACAGATTGTAGTCCCTTATTATTCCGAATATCGTAAATATATCAACCGCATATGTTCCGAGAACCACTATGTAATACCATATGTCATCAACAGGATTTATAAATGCTGTCACAATAATGACTGCTGTTGCAAGCAGTGAAAGCACAGATACGGGAACCGATCTTGTGGAATTTTTAAACAGTGCGGCATACCTCGGAGCATTGACACTGATCATAATAATCTGTATAAATGCCGTTATTGCACACACTACAACCTTAAAGGAAACGCCACTCTCGCGGTACTCGCTTCCTGCCGCTACTGCTGCCGTGGCTGCCATGCTTCCCTGTGCTGCCGCGTTTGCCGCCTGTGCCGCTGCGTTTGCCTGCTGTATCCTGTCAGCTATCATCGGTACCGCTACTGCTCCGAGTATTGAAAGTACAGCAAACACCGTAATTACCGTAAGACTTCCCGCCAGTCTGCTATTTACCAGCGTTATTGCACCTCCGGTGTGATGCGCCTTATACCTGTGCTTTATCTCATGGTCATACATTTTACTTATATTCATATTATACAGCACTGAAAGCGTAAGATTTATAAATGCCGCCATTATGATTGAGCTTTTTGCCGTGAGCATGAAGCCCTGAAGCAGATTCAATACGATAAACAGCACAACCGACACAGCCAGCGATATCTCAAAGAACCATTTAATATCTACAGGAAGATCACAGCTTATCTTGCCTGTATTTCCGTTTATTACCGAATATGCCATACGGTTATTATTTCTATATGCCATAAACCACACCGGCTTAAGAACCGCTCCGGTATTGGTGACCTTAACCTCCGGTCTTGTATTGGGCGATTTGGTCTTAATACTTCCCGGCATCTTAACATTTAC
>CAMBEF010000200.1 GCA_945865495.1 uncultured Bacteroides sp.
TCAAGGTCGAGAAGATTTCTTACGGATGTAACTCTTGATACAGATCTTGTATACCCGTTAAGTTCCAAAGTAAGTGTAACCTTAATCTGAACCGGATTATTAATTCCGACAACCTTATGCTGCATGGTTCCTTCACGTTCCGCAAGCTCCGTCTTAAGACTCGACTGGACAATCTCAATCTTCATCTCATCCACATTCTTGCAGAGGATACCCATTGTATCCATATTGGCGGTATTATCACCAAGATACAGACAATGATCCCTGACCATATATATTACATTTTTTCCGTCATGAGCAACGTCCTGTGTCTGGAATGTTGCAGCAGGTCTTGAATTGGAAATAACAAGATAGTTGCCTTCCATGATGGAATCGCTGATATTGTTCAGCGCAATGTTAGCATCTTCCTGAAGCTGTGTCATTATCGTTGTCTTATTATATTGCTTGATTCCCTGTGAGACAAGCAGTGTAAGTGCAGACATAACTATTGCACCGACTGCAAGTGATATCAGAAGTTCAACCAGCGATATACCCTTGTTATTACCCTTATCACATTTTCTAATCATCCTCATAATGCACATCTCCATATATTACTCAGTGGCAATCTTACCTGTATTCGTCCACAATATCAGTTTGTATGTAAGACCATTGTTTGAAGCAATGTTAAATGTAAACTTAATAGATGTTGAATCAAGCAGGCTTGCATTAGTTACGCCGCTGACAATCCTGTCAATCGTGCCGCTGCCCGGCTTAAAATAGATAAGCACTGAATCTGTATCTGTCACAGTCATTGTTCCATTGCCTGTAACACTTATTGTAAGTTTTGATCCCAGCTGCTGCTTATCTTTCTCAACAACATTACCTTCGGTATCCCTTCGGAATATTGTAAATTCATACTGTCCGTTTCCTGACGTTCTTTTGAGTTCTCCCCACCATTCACCTGTCTGCGATAACGTATCATTACGCAGCTCCGATAACGACTGATAGAGATTCTTGGAAGCCTTCTTGGCATCCGCACTTACAAGCATCGTAATACCATATGTGGCACTTGCCGCCATAATTGCAAGAATTGCGACAACAACCACTAACTCAATAAATGTTACGCCTTTGTTGTTATCTCTCAATTTTCCCTTACTTTTCCTACAAGTCATAATCTTCACTCACCCATCAGCCAATAATTAGTCTACATCCGTTTTCTTCCAGTTATTAAAGTATACAAGCTGGTTATATTTGATACTCTCAATTGATATCTTATCATTGATTGCACTTCCGCTGCCGCCTGAACCGCCTCCGGTTCTTGTGCCTCTGAATACTTTAATAAGCTTATCTGCATTCTCATCTGATACCTGCTCGCATATGCTCTCTATAAGACTTGCTGGACTGATTGTATTAATAACATTTACATCTGACTTAATATTGATATTACCGTTAGATGCATCTGTTGCAAGTGCAATTACAAGTCCGTCAAAATCAGCATTAATATTAACATTGCCTATTGAGACGATTATACCGCCCTTGAATCCGCTTGAAGCTGTATATGTATATCCGCCGTTGGCAATGACAATTGCATAATCGTTGTTACCATATTTTCTTATATTACCGCCAAGATTGGATACGCCCTCTCCTGTCGTTGCCTGTGATGCCGTCACTATATCCGAACGGCTTACAACTCTTTCACCTACACTGCTTCCGTAACCCAATACAGTATTATAATTAACTGTTCTTCCTGACTGTCCTGTAAACGGAATCGGAATACCTGCCGCAAAATCTGTTGCATTCGTGCTGTAAGATGACATATCAAGCACCGTTGTAAGTGATCTGAATCTGTTCTTAAGGTCATTAGTAACAAGCTGTTGTGTATCATCAGACAAAGGTGCCATAGACACTGCTGCTCCTACAGACGCATCAGATCCTGTAACCTCTGCACTTACAATAACACCTGATGTTGTTACATTACCTGAAGCATTGACAAATCCGGTTGTCTGCTGGTCAAGGTCTTTGAGGTTAACTTTAATGAGGTTCTGCATATAATTCTTCTGCGCAATTGCCTTATCTGCATCTGTACCGGCTATTCCGAGAGCTGTCAGCTTTGTTTCAAAGTCAGTGTCCGAACTCAGAATAAGATACATATAATCCGAAGCTGCCTTGGCATCCTTGAAATTAAGATAGATAAAGTACTGTCCGTTAACTGCCTTCGTCACATATGGCATTGAGTCATCAAGAAGTGACTTGGCAAAATACTCATTCTTAAGATAAGTAGCAAGTGTTGTTCCGTTAACTTTTGAAATATCTGAACATGGGTTACCGACAACTGAACCTGCTGCATTATTCACTACTGTAGGCGGAACAAGATAAGCTTCCTGGTCACCTTTGAATGAAAGTGACTCACCTGTTCTGTAAGGCTCCTCCGTTGTTCCGTCATACACGATATATGAACGCCCTGCAAGATATATGTAAGATGTTCTGAGTGTAAGGTTAGAATGTGCTCCATTAACTATGATAGCACTACTCTCATCCTTGTTAAGATCACTTATACCACTGTTACTGTATCCGCTGTACTGTCCGCCGATACTTACCTTGCTTGATGCACCGTTAATCTTAAGGTCATTCTTTACAAATGTCTGACCTTCAAGATTAAGCTCAACACCATGACAAGGCTGCTCATATCCTCCAACTCTGTAATTCTTTGGAATAATAATGTTATTGCACCACAGCTGTGTTGAACCGGAGAATGTAATCTGTGTCTGCTTCTCAGTTGTGACATCGCTGTTAGTAATTACCTGCTCTCCGATAAATCTTGTACGGCTGCTGTCACCGAATACAATTCCGCCACCGCCTGCATATACATTACCGTCGATAAGCACCTGCTTATTGTTATCAATTATAATTCCATTATCTGCGATAAGACTGAATGAACCCATTGCAGGTACATTATTGATTGTCTGTGCACTTGTACTGAAATTAATATCTGATATTGGGAGCATAATGCCAATATCATAAGTAAGTTCTGACTTATATCCGTCATCTGTAATATATACAACCTTGACATCATCAGCGTTGAATATATAAAGTGATGTACTGCTGTAATCTATAGTATAACTGCATGTTCCTACTGATGCCACATAAGGATGTCTGTAAGTTCCTGCCGTGATTGCACTGTTAACTGCATCATTTGTTATGTCAACACCAATATATGAATTAATAAGCTTCTTGAACTGGTTAGAGTCAAGAGGCATAGGAGATGTCTCGTTAAAGCTTCCGTTGGTAAGGTCATTTACAACCTTAGCCATATACTTTTTACGAAGTTCAACATCAGCATTAGAAAGCCCCGGGAATGAACTTGGATCCCTGCTGACCGAATAGTTGGTCCATGAAGGGTCGTCAGAGCCGGGAACATCGTTCTTCTGGGAACGTACCATTGTATCCATGACATCCTTATATGCATCTTCAAGTGCATTCATGCTGACCATACCAAGCTCTGAATAAATCTCATCAACAGCCTCTTCACATGAATAGAATGTCTTCTTGGCTTTCTTATCCACTACCTTCATCTTAAGGTTAACCATTGCACCTGCTATCGCAACACTTCCGAGCACTGCAATAAACGCAACGACAATAAGCACAACAACAAGTGTTGCGCCCGAATTGTTATTATGTAATCTTTTATGTGATGGATTATTTTTAAATTTGAATCTTTTCATGGGCTAATTCTCCTTCGTTGAAGTTAGAGTCATATAAGGAGTAGTTCCCGCTGCCGGTTTTCTGCCATTCTCCTCGGCCCAGATATTAACTGTTACCGTGTACAGATATCGCTCTTCGTCCTCATCATAATTCTGTGTTATGCCATTAGGCTCACTCGAGCCGCTCCAGCCGTTAACATCAGAGAACACATTAAGACCATTGTTACGAAGCTTAGTCGTACCTGATGACTGCACACCATTAATATATATATTACCCGTATCGAGCTTAATCTGTACATTAGATCTGAAAGCATCACGATCCGCAATATCTGAATCATTGGATGCAACATACTGCTCAATAAGGAATACATTGACTTCCTTGCCTGCCGGAAGCATTCCTCCGCCATTCTTATGCATATTTATATATACTGAGTCGGTTGAAGTATTACCGCTTGAACCATATTTACGGTCATATGATGTGTAGAAAAGATATACATCCTTAAAGCTGTCAGACGCAATATCGATTCCGTTCTGTTCAGGAAGCGTGTATTGTTTGATGAATACATCCCCCTGTGTGCTCTCAACCTTGTTGCCGCTGCTTAGATCAATTATATCGCCATCATTATTAAC
>CAMBEF010000201.1 GCA_945865495.1 uncultured Bacteroides sp.
TCTTTTTACAAGCCTGCGTGACGGTGAACAGCTTCCTGCTGCCACTCCTGTCAATGAAGTTGAAAAGGATGAGGATGATGCACTTGTCAATCTCATCTGTGTAAATCTTGACGAGTACGCCCGCAACTACGATGATAAGGCTGTCAAGAAAACTCTCAGCATTCCTGCATGGCTCAACACAGCCTGTGAAAACTATGGAATCAATTACTCAAAAGTACTCCGGGATGCTTTGATTGCAAAGCTTCAGTCCCGCAATTGAATTCTCCTTGCATGGCGGCGCCGGATAGGATGCCGCCTACATTAATTTCAGGCTGCACCGCCAAGAAATTTATTTATAAAATACTGCTGCCCTTTACCTGTTACTTTAGTTGTGCGGTTAACACGAATAGATCCATCAGGATTATTGACTGTGCTCTCTTTCACTTCAAACAGTCCCATTTCCATGCTCCTTTGCGTAGGCATATTGTAATCTGAACCATTTCGCTTTATTAAGTACCCATTTTCACGCAGCCATAAAAACAACCTCTTCTGCCCCATATCAACACCATTCTGCTTAATCAGCTTTGCTAAATCCCCAATCAGAATTGATGTATGACTAGTTGTCACTGCATCAGCGAATATCTCTTTTGGTCGCATTTCCTGTATTCTGGAATTCTGCGTTGCAATCAGCTCATTCTTTTCATCTATTTTCTTCTGTGCAACCATAAGTGCCTTGGAAAGCAGTTCTTCATCAGACAATGTTTCCTGTCCTGCTATGTAACCACCATTCTGGCGGATTGAAGGAAGAACTTCTGATGTAATCCACTTGCGAAACTTCTTTGCGTTTGGCTTGTCGCTTCGTAAGATAACAGCATATAACCCACTTTCTGTTATGAAGTTTGTTTCTCCTGCGCGACTGCCTAGATTCAATCTAGTCAGTTCATCTTCATCCAATCTTTTTGCTACATCCGTCGCATTTTTAATTTCTAATGCTCCACATACATCAGTCAAACAGAACATAGGTTCATTCTCTACCATCACTGTCCTTACATCTCCAAATTCACTGTTGCCAAAAATCTGTAAATCATTCATCTATTTCTTCTCCTTCTCTCTTGCTTTTAGTTCCGGAGTACCTTATAATTAATTTACAAGGTACTCCTTGTGATTTTGACAATCCTAAGTGCTGGCTAGGCTTTTACGGATTGTCTTTTCTTTTTGCTTCTTTCTGAACGTATTCCGTATATGTACCCCAGCATAAACGCATCCATGCCAATTTCAAATACCGAGCTTTTTCCACGCTCTCTGTGTGCAGCAAGAAGATTATGAAAATCTTCAACCGCCACTCCTTCTCCACAAAGCAACCTCGTAGGATACTGATATCCTAACATTTTCATTGTTTCATTAGTTTCGTACAGATTCATTACTGTTACCTCCGTGTTTTTTGTTTTACTATAGTTTTGTTATACACTATAGCAAAACAAAAGTCAACACTGAGTCAAATATTTTTACACTCTATTGAATATTTTTATTCTATATCGTATAATTAAACACAGGAGGTGTATCTTATGAGTAATGATATTCGTAATGAAATAAAATCCTATATTGCCAAAAGCGGTATGACTTTAACAGAAATAGTTGCTGAGTATAATAAAACACACGAACCAACAACCACTCAAAATATTTCTAATAAACTGTCACGAGGAACTATCAAATACAGTGAATGTCTAGCTTTAGCAGAAATTATGGGATATGACATTACTTGGATTAAGAGAGGTTAATGCCTCTCTTTTTCATTTTCCATCTTTGAAATGAGCCTGATGCATCGTTGCCCCGGCCGGAGGCTTGGCTCCTTTCCGCCATGTTTTTATCATGGCCTGTTTTATTGTCTGTCCTTCCTCATGCAGCCGTAGCTGCAGTAGTAGTCATATCTTGCATGGCTTCTCTTGCGCTTATAGACGTATGCGTCCCTGTCGAACTGCCACGCATATGGTCCGAAGTCTATCTTCCTGCCGCATACCGCACATCTGTCCGGGCTGTATGGTCTGTCAGCCCGCCTTGCAGGGCATAAGCTCACTGAGCCTTGCCGCCTCACGCTTAATCTTGACATCGATTATCCCGCGGATATATTCCCGGATGTCGTCAACGTCTTCTTTGCTTACAAATGCCTCAAGCGGTATTGCCGTGTTGTTGGCATCCTTGAGTGCAAGCTCCATGTTGTCAAGATAGCCCTTCATCATCTCGAAGCCTGTTATGTTGCCTGCTGAACTTATCAGGTCCTGTCCGAGTTCTCTTGCCTTCTCGACTGTCTCGCTCATTTTCTTGTCCATCACATTTCACCTCCCCTGCTCATCATATCAGTCCATTCTGGCTGTTCAGTATGTCTGCCTCGTAGGCATCATAGTCATACTCACGCTGTTCAAATCCATTGAACCTGTTAGGCCTTCCGCCTTTATTCTTTGCCCTGTCAGGCTTTCCGGCATCTTTCTGCCGCTGTTCTTCGAGAGCCCTGTATACCCACTTACGCAAAGCGAGGTAGTGGCTGTTAGCCTTATAGCCCTTCATCTCGATGTATTCATCAAGCAGCTTTACAGCTTCAAGGGTGTCTGCTTCTCCGTAATCAGCCTTGAGCTTTTCAAACTCATCATCGGTCAGACGGACATGCATGTACTCGCCGTGGGTGTTCTTTTTCTCTTTACTCTCTTTTTTATTATTCTTATTATTCTTTCTTTCTTCTATTGTTGTCTCTTGTTTGTCTTTAGTTTGTCTCTTGTTCGTCTCCTGCCTGTCGGTTTGCTTGTCGCTTTCCTGATACAAATCATAGTTAACCACAGTAAATATCGTATATCTGCTTGTCGATTTGCTTGTCACTTCGCCTGTCGATTTTAGGTGATTTAATGCTGTTCTTATTTCTCTTTCTGAAAGCTGTGTCTCACAGCTCATCTTTGCGACTGATGAAACGAAGGATCCCCTTTTGACATCAGTACCCCTGAACTTTGCATCCTTCCAGTTTGCTTTCAGCAGACAGTAGATGAACAGCCGGCATGTCTTGATATCGCTCCACCACTCCCAATTGAGGATGTTGCGGTTCAGCTTGACATAATCTCCCTGCATTCCATCTGTAGCCTCCTACCTGATAATCCTCAGTTCAATATCCCTGTTCCGGTACAGGAAGAGCTTCCTCTTGATTCTGAACTCTTTTGTCTCAAAGCCCTTCACATCTTCAACTACCCTGTGCCCATTTTCCTCATACATGAAATCGCCAATGTATGTTATTGCCCTCTCAGTCTTTCCATTGACCTTGAAGCCTTCCTGAAGCCTGAATTTTGGCTGTAGCGTAAGCCCTGATATCTTTCCTGCCTTAAGCAGCATCTTAAGCTCACAGTAGCGCTCAGCTTCCCTCATTGAATCAAATGTTATGCCGTCAACTTCGGTCTTACGCGCACCGTATTTGCTGTAACCTCTTCTCATAGTCTCCTTTCCGGCGGAGCGTCTGTGATCCGCCCCGCCTGTGTATGTGACCTATATGTTCAACCTGAAGGTGAACGTCTTTTTATATATTTCCAAACAGCGCAGCCTGTGCATCCTGAGGTGCAGTCTGCTGTACCGGCTGTGGCTGCTGCGGTGCTGTCTGCTGTGGTGCTTCATGCTCCGGCTCTGCCTGCTGTGGCTCTTCCATGTCGATTACATTCTCATCGTTCTCAACATAATCAACGGTGCCGTCATCGTTAATGACGCCCATGTCTGATTCAATCGCATTGCAAAGCTCTATTGACATCACGCCCCACTTGCTGATGAGCTGGCGGAGCATTGTCTTGTATGCCATTCCGTCAAAATCCTTGCTCCAGAACGTATATGACGTTCCCTTCTTTTTATCATTGGCATATCCCGGAGAATACTTCAATGCATGACTCTCCATCTGCTTTCTGCTCCAATAGATTGCCTTCCTGAAGCCGTTACAAAGCTCAAACATTGCATAATAGCCTATGGTCTGTGCCGCCTCTCTTTCATCCCACGAATCTACCATGAGATTAATCTTTATATCCTCATTCAGCGGGTCAAAGAACTCCAGCTCACCTTCCTTTATCGCAAGCACATTCAGCTTTTTATACTGCCCTGAACGGATTGCAAGCTGTATGTAGCCTTTATAGCCCATCTGGAACTGTGCGACCTTGCCCTTTACCTTATCGTTGTAAGGCACAAGATAGTACTGACCAAGCTGAGGACTTGGTGACAGCTTAAGTGATTCACCAAGCAGCGCACC
>CAMBEF010000202.1 GCA_945865495.1 uncultured Bacteroides sp.
TCACTGTCATTCCCCAGACATACGATATGGTGTATTCTTATATTCTCACCGCACACATTAAGGAGTGCCGCTATGATATCACTGTAATCCGGCTGCATATACAGCATTATGTCGCCGCCATCATTAAGCTCACTTTCCAGCAAGTTGTACAGCCTGTTAGCTATATTGTATTTACCACATTTGCATGATATTCCATCATCATTATAATCGGCTGCGGCTATTCTGGACTTCTCACTCTTCGGTGGATTCTTGATAGCCTTGTAAAAATCCTTTATAAATGTCTCCACTTCTTTTCTCTGATAGTATGTATCAGTTCCGACATCAAGAATATGAAATTCTTCAAGCAGCCTCTTAAGTTCCTCCACCGATATTGCAAGCTTGCTTCCAATCTTAAGCACAAAATCCTCATTCTTCGGCTTCCTGTTACCTGATAGTATCTTCTGCAGCATCGTGCGGTCGATTCCACACATCTCTGCAATCTGGCGCTTACTGTATACTCCTCGTCCAACGTACTCTGTCAACAATTCTGAGAACCCACTCATATTCAACACCTCTGTCTGTAAAATGTATCACAATTACCATTTTCTCACATCTAAAAATACTTTTCAATATGTGACAACCAGTGTGACACAATTTTCCGTTTTTGTTGTTCAGCACTTGTCACACTTTTGTTTTAGGATGTGATGCAATTCTACAACATTATTTTCGTGCTGTATCGCATTTTGCACGAAATGGCGTTTTATCGTCACGAAAAGTACTTTTCAGACAGTTTTCTCCAGATATTCCACAATATCTCCTACCGTCACAAGCTCCTTTATCTTCTGATCCGGTATCTCAATATCGAATTCATCTTCAAATGCAACCACCAGATTGATAACATCCAGTGAACTCAGTTCAAGGTCTGTTACCAGCCCTGTTTTTCCTGTTATCTTCTCCTTATCCAGCTCAGTATACTCAGCCAGAATATCAATTACTCTCTCAATCATTGTGCTTCTTCCTTTCTGTTATTCCTTAATATCTTCCTGCTTGTATTCTTCTCAAACTCAGAACCACGCAGGCATACTTTTCCAACCTGTTTGTACAGGGGACGCTTCTTATTAACTTCCCGGCATATCATGTCAAAATGTTCCTGTGCATATGTGCCCTTGTTACCGCCTGTCAGATACTCTTCTTCAGGATAAATCTCTGCCGTTATGATTCCATCCTGTTCGTACACCAGTACTTCCCTCACTTCCTCATATCTGCGGAAATCGGCTTCCAGCTCTTCTGGTGATATGTTCTCACCATTGCTTAATATGATAAGATTCTTGCATCTTCCTGTCAGCGTAAGGAAACCATCCTCATCAACGAATCCCAGATCTCCTGTGTGATACCAGCCATCCACAAGTGCTTCACCGGTTGAGGCAGGGTCATTGTAGTATCCCTGCATGACAATCGGACCTTTGAGCAGCACTTCGCCCTGTTCACTGATTCTTATATCAGTGCCCGGCACCATAACTCCCACAGTTCCATCCTTATGATAGAAGTTGCGGTTAAGCGCCACACCGGGCGAACATTCAGTAGTGCCGTATCCATTCAGCACTTCTATCCCAAAACTTCTGAACTCCTTCACATATCCCGTATCAATGGCTGCCCCGCCGCTTATGATATACTCAATATCACCGCCAAAAGCCTCACGCACAGATGCAAACAGCCTCTTTCTTACATCGATTCCTGCCTTCAGCAGCAAATCACTTATCCACATCATTCTTCTGAGCAGCTTCTCTTTGCCTTCTTTTCTGACATTCATCCATATCTGCTTGTGAAATGTCTCAACAAACAGCGGTACGACAAACAGCGTCTGTGGCCTTACTTCCTTAAGGTCTCTCTGTATTGTCTTGAGACTTCTGTTAATGTGGATAGTATATCCGTAATTCAGCACCATGAACGTAGCAACCACCAGCCCGAACGCATGGTGGAACGGAAGAACGGCAACAGTATTACCCTCTAGCCTGAAAATCCTGCAGCTATTGTTAATATCCTCAGCTATATTCTCATGGCTGAGCATTACGCCCTTGCTTTTTCCTGAAGTCCCTGAAGTAAACATAATACAGCATAACTGCTTCCTGTCAGCCTCGTAATCCATAAAAGAACTGTTCCCGGCTTCAAGCATCTGCGCTCCGTCATGGATATAATCCGGTATATCAGCCATTCCAAGCACCTGTATATCATTCCGGATATCATTTCTGATATTATTCCGGATAATATCAACGGCTTCATCCACCGGCTCACGATATGATTTTGAACAGAATACAGTCTGCACATCCGCTTTATCAAGCAATCCTGCAATCTCTCCGGCAGGCAGCTCCCTGTCTATAGGAACAGCCACGTTGCCACTGCCTGCAGCAGCAAAGAATACAGTTATCCATTCATATGAATTCTCGCCAATGACCGCAATATGCTTTCCCTGATACCCCTGCGCCATCAGCCACGTTCCAAGCGCACACACATCATCAGCCAGCTCACCATACGTTCTTGCAATAACATTTTTTCCTTTTGCAAATGTAAATGCCTTAGCATCAGGCTTTGTCTTTTTCTTCTGCATAAGCATATCTTTTAAATCGCGGATTGGCGGAAGCTCATATAAATCATAATTTTTATATTTCATATTTTTCAATCTAAACCCCCAGATATCCTATCTTACGGAAGTAATCAATATAGCCCTTTATGTAGCCGGCATCTGTCTCATTCCATTCAAATCCGGTCTTTTCAAGAAACCACAGTGTAAATTTATTCCCGATTCGTATATTGCTGTCATATACAAGGTGTCCCTGCTCATCCATATCATTCTGGAACGCCTCAAATATATACTCCGTATCACTGCTCTTAATTGTCTTCTGAAGTGCCTCATTGAATTGTTCTCCGCCAACAACGTCCATGGAGATTCCAAGTTCATGAACCACCTCAAGCAGCCTGTCAAAATATATGACCTTATTGCTGTTCAGGTGAAATACACACTGTCCGTCCGCATATTGTGCTATCTTAAGGACACCCTCGGCAGTCTTATCAACCGGTGAAAATTCTGCATACAGCTTCATGAGATAATCCGGGAACAGACCAAATTCCAGAATAGCTTTCATTCTTGTAAGGAAAGCATTTTCTCTGTAATTAGGCTGGAATCTGTAATCAGATGCCCTGTTGGTAAGGTTGCCAACCCTGATTACTACTGCATCCAGTCCGTCAAGCATCGCATCATATACTTTTCTCTCAGCTTCAAACTTGCTGTGAATGTATACATTATCCAGCGGCTGTCCGATATAAAAACTGGTCTCATCAAAAAACTTCTCCTTCTCAGAGCGGTATACCGAAAAATCGTCAGCCAGACTGTTGCCGCTGACACTTAAGGTTGATATATGAATCAGCCTTGCTCCTATACGTCTGGCATAATCCACCACATGAGCTGTTCCTTCTGTATTGATCTTATGGAAATACTCATAAGAGCCGTAGTGCTTGACGCTCGCAGCCGTATGTATGACAGTCTGTACATCCTCCGGCATATCATCAGCAAGCTTTTCATCCTCAATATTACCTATTACAGGGATAATTCTGTGATCAATCTCTGCCTCATATTTATCACCAAAATAATACTCCAGAACGCGGCTCAGCCTTCCACGTCTGTCATACTCTGAATTACTTCTTATCAGACAATATATCCTGCCATCCTCATTCTGCATAAACTGGTCGAGCACATGCGCCCCAAGAAATCCTGTTGCGCCTGTAAGCAGTATGTTGCCAAGCTTCTTCTTCGTGAAAGTCTGGCTTCCACTGATAACATTTTTATTGAAGAAGCTGTCATATTTTTCAAAATCAGAAGCCTGATAATTAACTTTCTCCTTCGTGCCTTCAGCCAGATGCATACACAGCTTTCTGACCGTCGGATAATCAAATATATCCTGCAGTGATATTTCTATCCCTATTCCATGTGCCTTTGCTGTATACTCAATCGCAGTAAGGCTGTCACCGCCGTATTCAAAGAAATCATCTTCAGCTCCAATCCGCTCAACCTGAAGAAGCTCCTGCAATAATTCACACAGCCTGATTTCCTCAGGTGTCTCCGGTGCCGCATATTCTCTTTTCTGCGCAGTAAAATCAGGAACCGGAAGATTCTTTCTGTCCGTCTTGCCGCTTGCTGTCATCGGCATCTCGTCAAGTCTCATAAAATAGTTAGGCACCATGTACTTTGGCAGTTTGGAGGACAGAT
>CAMBEF010000203.1 GCA_945865495.1 uncultured Bacteroides sp.
GACAGGGCGGCTACAACAGGGATAACCGTGACAACCGTAACGGACAGGGCGGCTATAACAGAGATAACAGAGATCATAACGGACAGGGCGGCTACAACAGGGATAACCGTGACAACCGTAACGGACAGGGCGGCTATAACAGAGATAACAGAGGCGGCAGTCAGGGAAGCTTCAACCGTGATAACAGAGGCGGCCAGAGCGGAAGAAGAGATGACCGCAGACGTGATACTATCCAGGAGGATTTTACATTTGAGCAGAAGCCGGATAGCAGAAGACCGGACAGCCGTAAGAATGATCGTAATAATGACCGTAAGAATCAGAGAGACAGAGATTCAAAAGAGAATCTTAAGTTCGCTAACCAGAAGAAGAATACTCCTGCAAAGCCTGTAGAGAAGGAAGAGACAATTAAGAACCTCATTCTTCCTGATACACTTACAATCAAGGAACTTGCTGATAAGATGAAAGTTCAGCCGGCAGCTGTTGTTAAAAAGCTGTTCCTTCAGGGAAAGGTAGTTACTATCAATCAGGAGATTGATTACGATACAGCGGAGGAGATTGCACTTGAGTTCAACTGCATCTGTGACCATGAAGTAAAGGTTGATGTTATAGCAGAACTCCTTAAGGAAGATGAAGAAGATCCGGCAACACTTGTTACAAGACCACCTGTAGTCTGCGTAATGGGCCACGTTGACCATGGTAAGACATCTCTTCTTGATGCAATCCGTTCAACTAATGTCACCGCTAAGGAGTCCGGTGGTATCACACAGAAGATCGGTGCTTACACAGTAGAGATTAACGGACAGAAGATTACATTCCTTGATACACCGGGACATGAAGCATTTACAGCAATGCGTATGCGTGGTGCACAGTCAACTGATATTGCAATCCTTGTTGTTGCAGCAGATGACGGTGTCATGCCACAGACAGTGGAAGCTATTAACCATGCTAAGGCAGCGGGAATTGATATAATCGTTGCAATTAATAAGATTGATAAGCCTAATGCCAACATTGAGAGAGTTAAGCAGGAACTTACAGAATATGAACTTATTCCTGAAGACTGGGGCGGAAGCACAATATTCTGTCCGGTATCTGCACATACTAAGGAAGGTATTGATAACCTTCTTGAGATGATCCTTCTTGATGCAGAAGTGCTTGAACTTAAGGCTAATCCTAACCGTAAGGCAAGAGGCCTTGTAATTGAGGCACGTCTTGATAAGGGTAAGGGTCCTGTAGCCAATATTCTTGTACAGAAGGGTACTCTTCATGTAGGAGATAATGTTGCAGCAGGTTCATGCTATGGTAAGATTCGTGCGATGACTGATGATAAGGGTAACAAGGTTAAGTCAGCAGGTCCTTCTACACCTGTAGAGGTACTCGGACTTAATGATGTTCCTAATGCCGGTGAGATTATCGTTGCGACTGAGAATGATAAGAAAGCAAGAAACTTTGCTGAGACATTCATCAGAGAAGGAAGAGAGAAGCTTCTTGATGATACTAAGGCTAAGCTTTCACTTGATGATTTGTTCAGCCAGATTCAGGCAGGTAATGTCAAGGAGCTTAACCTTATTGTTAAGGCTGATGTACAGGGCTCTGTTGAGGCGGTTAAGAGCAGTCTTCTCAAGCTTTCTAATGAAGAAGTTGTTGTTAAGATTATCCATGGCGGTGTTGGTAACATTAATGAATCTGATGTTACACTTGCTTCAGCATCTAATGCTATCATCATCGGTTTCAATGTAAAACCGGATAATCAGGCACATGCTGTTGCTGACCGTGAGAAGGTTGATATCCGTCTGTATAAGGTAATCTACAATGCCATCGAGGATGTTGAGGCAGCTCTTAAGGGTATGCTTGAGCCTAAGTATGAGGAGAAGGTTACAGGTAAGCTTGTTGTACGCCAGACATACAAGGCTTCAGGTGTAGGCGTAATTGCAGGTTCATATGTACTTGACGGTTATATCACACGTAATGCATCCGTACGTCTTAAGAGAGATGATGAGACTATATATGACGGTCCTCTTGCATCACTTAAGAGATTCAAGGATGATGTTAAGGAAGTTAAGGAAGGCTATGAGTGTGGTATTGTTCTTGAGAAGTTCAATGACATCAAAGAAGATGATACTATGGAAGCTTACGAGATGGTTGAGATTCCAAGACAGTAGGCATTCAAATACAGTAATATTGTAATGATCAGAAATGGAGAATGATATGCGTAAAAACAGTATTAAAAATACACGTATCAATGGCGAAGTTCAGAGAGAGTTGAGCAATATCATCCATAATGAGATTAAGGATCCGCGAATCCACCCCATGACATCTGTCGTGACGGTGGAGGTCGCACCTGACCTTAAGACATGTAAGGCATATATAAGTGTCCTCGGAGACGAAAAAGCACAGCAGGATACGATTGCCGGTCTTAAGAGCGCAGAAGGATATATCAGAAGGGAACTTGCACATACGGTTAATCTGAGAAATACGCCTGAGATAAGATTTATACTTGACCAGTCAATTGAGTACGGAGTAAGAATGTCACGTCTTATTGATGAGGTTAACGCAGGTCTTGAAGACGGCGATGATGAGGATGAAGAGAACTCATCAGAACAGTAACGGAAATGAAGAATAATAGCAGGAATGAAGAACAGACAGGAGGACAGCCATATGAATATTGCAGAAGAACTGGCAGGCGCAAAGACTGTGGGAATTACGGGACATGTACGTCCTGATGGTGACTGCGTAGGCTCATGCATGGGATTATACAATTATATTATTGATAATATGCCTGGTATTCAGGTGGATGTATATCTTGAAAAGCCTGGTGATGAATTCGGCTATATCAATGGAATTGATGAGATAAAGCATGAACCGGATGACAAGACGCACGATGTGTTTTTTGTACTTGACTGTTCGGACATGGAAAGATTCAAGCCGCTTGTAAAGTGCTATAATAATTCGGTTAAGAAGATATGTCTTGACCATCATGTGAGCAATGGCGGTTTTGCAGATGCATCAGTTATTATGCCGGATGCAAGCTCTACATGTGAAGTACTGTACGGAATACTTGACGACGGTCTTATAAGTAAGAATACTGCTGAATGCATATATACAGGAATTATTCATGATACCGGCGTGTTCAAATACAGCTGTACATCTGCCAATACTATGACTATCGCAGGACGCATGATGGAAAAGGGCATTGCATATTCGGATATTATAGACAACAGCTTTTATAAAAAGACGTATAACCAGAACCAGATTCTTGGAAGAGCACTTCTTGAAAGTGTGCTTTTCTACGATGGCAAATGCATTTTTTCAGCTGTTAACAGAAAGACCATGGACTTTTACGGCGTGGACGGCAAGGCACTCGGTGGCATTATTGAACAGTTAAGACTTACTGATGGTGTTGAAGTTGCAATATTTCTCTATGAGACCGGCCTTCATGAATACAAGGTCAGCCTGCGCTCAAAGAGCTATATTGATGTCAGCAGGGTCGCAATGCATTTTGGCGGCGGCGGACATGTACGCGCTGCCGGATGCACAATGCAGGGAACGGTTCACGACATTATAAATAACATCGGTGCGCAGCTTGAACTGCAGATGGGAAAGAAAATATATGATTAATGGCGTCATAAATATCTACAAGGAAAAAGGATATACATCACATGATGTCGTTGCAAAGTTGAGAGGAATTCTGCATCAGAAAAAGATAGGCCATACAGGTACGCTTGACCCTGATGCGCAGGGGGTTCTCCCGGTATGCTTAGGCAAGGCGACAAGGATGTGTGATATGCTTACTGACTGGAATAAGACATATGAGGCTGTTATGCTGCTTGGACAGACCACGGATACACAGGATACATCGGGCAATGTTATCAGAATGTGTGAGCCTGAGACAGATGCACGAAAGATAATGGATGCAATAGACAGCTTTGTATGAGATTATGAGCAGATACCTCCGATGTATTCTGCACTCAAACATAACGGCAGGAAGCTTTATGAGCGTGCAAGGCAGGGAATAGAGGTTGAGCGTGAGAGCAGAAATGTTACAGTCTACAGCCTTGAACTGCTCAATTTTGACGAAGAAACGCAGAGTGGAACATTAAAGGTTGCCTGCTCAAAGGGAACGTATATCCGTACGCTGATTGACGATATGGGCAGAAAACTCGGAGTCGGCGCAGTTATGACGGGACTTAGGAGAACGTCAGCCTGCGGCTTTGACATTTCTGACTGCATA
>CAMBEF010000204.1 GCA_945865495.1 uncultured Bacteroides sp.
AATCTGGAAAAGAACAAGTCCCGCAACAAAGCCTCCTGCCCCATTCATCACGCTTATTCCAATGACCGTAAGCATATAGGATATAGGGTCATTACTACCACTTTCAATCTCAAGCATCGATGCCGTGCCATCCTTTAACGAAAGCTTCTTTGACCTGAGTATTGAAAATACTGATGCTGCATCAGTCGAACTCAGTACCGCGCCGACAATAAATCCTTCCACCTTTCCGAAGCCAAGCGCATATACGCAGAACACAGCCGTAAGAAGTGCCGTAAGGACGACTCCCACCGTTGAGAGAATGACTGATTTTACCGCAACGGGCTTTGCGGCGGACCATTTTGTTCCAAATCCGCCATAAAACATTATAAACGCAAGAGCTATCGAACAAACTTTGCCCGTAAGCTCATAATTATCAAATTCAAAACCAAAAAAGCCATCCACGCCAAAAGCTATACCAAGCAGCATGAACAGCAAAAGAACCGGCATACCAAACTTATTAGAAAAGCGATTTGCCACTATACATAATAAAATTATTAAAGCTATTATAAGTAAAACAGACTGCAATAATTATCCTCCCATTCCTGCATAATCCCGCCTATCTGATTATCGCTGTAAGCCAGTTGGTAATCATGTTAAGGCTAATACTGTAACCAATAATTACCGGCAGTTTGCCAAGTAATATTATCGTTATGAATTTCTTATATGACATCTCCGTAAGTCCTGCCAGAAAGCAAAGCAGATCATCCGGAGCAAACGGAAGAAATATACATATTGCAAAAAATATCTCGAACTTCTTTCCCTGGGAAAGTCTTTCTTCATACTTGTCATACTTTTTCTTCTCGACGAATCTGAGCACAAGATGCTTGCCGTATCTTTTGGCAAGTGCAAATGCAGCGATTGAACCAAGACATATTCCTATATAATTAAGAATAAGTCCTTCAAGAGGTCCGAACATCACAACGCCTGCCGTTGTAGTTACTCCGCCGGGTATGAATGGTATTACAACTATCTGCATTATCTGGTAGATAATAAAGACAAAAGGAGACCAGATTCCGAACCTGCCGATATAAGCTTCCATCTTATCAAGAGATGTAAAAACTCCTGCACGCCAGGCACGGAATACGATAAGAATAAGCAGGGCTACCAGAACCCATCCTACAACTCTTAGAATTTTACTTACCCATATACGTTCACGGTCTCTGTTTTTCATAGCTGATTCCTCTATTACTGATTCTGCTTCTCAACCTGTGTGATAGCTGACTTCTGCATAGGGATTCTGCAGTTCTTATTATTACCAAACTCAACGATTACTGTATCATCTGTAATATCAATGATTGAGCCATAGAATCCGCTTGTTGTAAGAACATAATCGCCAATCTCAAGAGATGCGATAAGCTCATCCATCTTCTTCTGCTGCTTCTTCTGTGGACGAATTGCCATAAAATACATCAAAGCACCCAGGAATACAACATATACAAGAATCATACCAACTGTACTTCCTGCTCCTGCATTAAGTGTAATCATAATTGTTACCTCTTTCCGTCATCTGACTTTTAATTGAATATTTTCTTCAAGAAATATAACAAAAAACCAATAAATGTGCAAGGCTTTAGCCCTATTTTATTGTTTTTTTAGTTACCGTTTAAATTATCGTAAGTTTTGAGAAGTTCAATTCTCTCTTTCTTAAATTCCGAATATCTTCCCTCATCTATTGCACCACGTATATCCTCCATAAGGTGGTTGTAAAAATAAAGATTATGAAGAACGCAGAGACGCATTCCAAGCATCTCCTTAGCCTTAAGCAGATGTCTTATATATGACCTGCTGTAATTGCGGCATGCCGGACACCCACACCCTTCCTCTATCGGCTCAGCATCACACTCATACTTTGCATTGAAAAGGTTAATCTTTCCAAACTTTGTGTACACATGTCCGTGTCTTCCATTACGGGACGGATATACGCAGTCAAAAAAATCAACGCCTCTCTCAACAGCCTCAAGAATATTGGCCGGTGTACCTACTCCCATAAGATATGTCGGTTTGTTCTGCGGAAGATATGGCACTACGTGCTCAATTATATCATACATCTCCTCATGCGTCTCACCTACAGCAAGTCCTCCGATTGCATATCCTGCAAGGTCAAGATCAGCTATTGTCTTGGCATGTTCTATTCTTATATCTGCATATGTCGCACCCTGGTTAATTCCAAATAACAGCTGCTCTTTGTTAATGGTATCAGGAAGTGAATTAAGCCTGTCCATCTCCTTGATACAACGCTTAAGCCACCTTGTTGTTCTGTCAACGGAATCCTGCATATACTGCCTTGAGGATCTGCTTGGCGCGCACTCATCAAAAGCCATAGCGATAGTCGAACCAAGATTGGACTGTATCTGCATGCTCTCTTCCGGACCCATAAATATCTTTCGTCCGTCAATATGGGAGTTAAATGTAACTCCCTCTTCCTTTATCTTACGGAGTCCTGCAAGTGAAAATACCTGAAATCCGCCGGAATCTGTAAGTATAGGCTTGTCCCAGTTCATAAACTTATGAAGCCCGCCCATTTTCTTAACTATCTCATCTCCTGGACGTACATGCAGATGATAAGTATTGGACAGTTCTACCTGTGTTCCTATCTCCTGCAAATCCGTTGTTGCAACAGCACCTTTTATGGCTGCTGCCGTTCCGACATTCATAAAAACCGGTGTCTGTATCACACCATGGACAGTATTAAACTCTCCACGCTTTGCCGCGCCATCTGTCTTAAGTAATCTGTACTCACTCATTATTAAACCTTTCTTCTTCGTAGAATTTTTGTATTCTGTCCATTCTTGCTGACATATTCGTAAATATCAGGTCGACAAGCGTCAGTGCTGCCATCGCCTCAACCACAACAACAGCTCTTGGAACTATCATTGGGTCATGACGTCCTTTTATGGATACATCTATATTTTCTCCTGATTTGTTGACTGTATGCTGTATTGCCGCTATTGAAGGTGTCGGCTTGACCGCTGCCCGGAACACAATATCCGTTCCGTCACTCATTCCTCCAAGCGTTCCTCCTGCATGATTGGTTGTCTTAATGATTCTTCCGTTTTTGAATGCGAATCCGTCATTATTAGTACTTCCAAATGCCGCTGCCGCACCAAATCCGTCTCCAATCTCAAATCCTTTGACAGCTCCTATTGACATCACAGCCTTGGAAAGATTGGCGTCAAGCTTGTCAAAAACCGTCTCACCTATTCCCGGCATAACTCCGCTTATAACACATTCAATCACTCCACCTACGGAGTCATGTTCTTCCATCTTCTTTTCAGCAAACGCGGCAACCTCCTGCGCTGCTTTACTGTCAGGCATATAAAACGGATTGTCCGCTGCATCATCCATGCTGAATCTGTCATAATCAATTGTAACAGGCCCTATAGATTTGGAATATGCATTTATTCTGATTCCAAGCTGTGAAAGAATCTTGATTGCAACCGCACCTGCTGCAACTCTTCCTATTGTCTCTCTTCCGGATGAGCGTCCTCCGCCTCTGTAATCACGGAAGCCATACTTCATGTCAAATGTATAATCCGCATGTCCCGGTCTGTAATATGAAGCTATCTCTGAATAATCTGCCGAACGCTGTGTCTTGTTGAATACAACCATTGATATAGGAGTACCTGTTGTCTTTCCTTCAAACACTCCCGAGAGAATCTCAACAGCATCGTCTTCCTTTCTCGGTGTTGTGTACTTAGACTGCCCCGGTTTTCTTCTGTTAAGGAACTTCTGTATATCCGCTTCGCAAAGCTCAAGTCCCGCAGGGCATCCGTCAACTACAACTCCTACTCCTTTTCCGTGTGACTCACCCCATGTAGTGATTCTGAATATATTACCATATGTTGATCCGGCCATATGTAATCCTTTCTGTAACAATATCCGTAAAATGTGAACTTATGGATATATTTATATATTCTTTTCCATTCTGATGTGTGGACAGCCCTCATCATCATAGACCTGTCCGTGTGCAGTGTAACCGCAGCTCTCATAGAACTTCTGTGCCCGGCACTGTGCAGAAACCTCCATTATATGCGCTCCGTTAGCCTTTGCGATATCTTCAAGTTCCTGCATAAGCCTGCTGCCAAGATGCATCTTGCGGTATTCCATCAGCACTGCAACTCTTCCTCTGCGGTAACGTCCCTCTTTGCGGTTCATGCATATCAGCCTTGCTGTTGCAGCAG
>CAMBEF010000205.1 GCA_945865495.1 uncultured Bacteroides sp.
GTACAGACTGTTATCAATCGCTTTCTGCGCCTGAGCTCTTGTGAGCTTCTTCCATCCGACACGGTCTCTGAGTCCCAGATATGTGTCCACATCAAGCGCATTCTCTCTATATTCTGTCATTATATATACAAATCCTTGTCATTATATTATTTGAGTGTAATCTTAACCGGGCTCACTCCCTGTCCGCTTAATGACAATGTAAGACTCGATACCTCTTCTGCGTTCTTCTCTGATATCATGAATAATGCAACAGCCTTATAGTCTTCTCCGGGTGCGATTGTGACATCCGAAAGCGTGTTAAGGTCATTCTTAAGCATAGTTGCGTATTCTGCTACGCCTGCACCGCCATTAACCGAAAGTTTCATAACGACACCAAGAGGTGCCGTATTGCAGACAATATTACTTCCCGTTGTATTCTTAAGATTGAATTCAACAGCTACAATATCCTTTCCTGAAGTTGCCCTTACAGACAGTGTATCGCTTCCCTCAGGGTAATTCTTACCTACAGTGTAACCCGAATATGATATCGTAATTCCGTCAAGATTCATTGCAGCTGCAAGATCTGACATAGAACCCTGTGCCGTAGAGGACGTTGGCTTCTGTCCCTGCTGCGTGGCAGACTGTGTAGCCTTCTGTCCTGACTGCGTTGTCTGCTGGCTTCCCGTTGCTGCGCTTCCGGTCGGTCTCTCAAAATTAGTTATATTGTCATTAACTTTTATGTATTTCCATTCATTCTCATAAGAATACTTCATCAGCGTACCGCCGATATATTCTGCTATAAGGTCATTCTGTTCGGATGTTACCTTCACACTGCTGCCACAGCCGCCGAGCATAAGAGCTGCTGCCGTAACCGGTATAACCGACACTCTAAGTGCGGCTTTTTTTATTGTACTTGTTTTCATACAGGAATCCTCATTCTAATCCGTAAAGCTTAATAACCATACTATAATACAAATCTTTCCATACTCTGAACATTATACCATCAGTTATTCATTTTTGCAATCCAGTTCAAACCAGAACTCAACTCCGTTAGAATGGTTAATTACTCCGTATCCGCTGTTGTTGGACTCCATTATTGCCTTTACGATAGAAAGTCCGATTCCGTTACCGCCGTATTCTCTTGTTCTCGCTTTGTCGACCTTATAGAACTTGTCCCATATCTTAGGTATATCCTCTTCCGGAATATTCTTTCCGGTATTAAATACAGATACTCTTACGGTATCCTCATTCTTTTCTATAGCAACCTTTATAACCTTATCAAACTCGCAATGATTAATGGCATTGCTGAAATAATTAGTTACGACCTCCTCAATCTTGTACTCATCCCCCCACACATATACAGGTTCCTTCTGGTCAAATATGACATTTATCCCATTCTGTGATGTTCTTATGCCATTATTGCTGATAACCGACTGTATAAGCTCCGTCACATTGAATCTTTCAATAACAGGCTCCTCATTCCACTCCATCTGGTTAAGCGTAAGAAGCTTTTTAACCATATCATTCATCTTCGATGCCTCATCCATAATGACATCACAGTAAAAATTCATACTCTCCGGATCGTCACTTATTCCCTCCTTAAGTCCTTCGGCATACCCCTGTATCAATGCTATAGGTGTCTTAAGTTCATGTGAGACGTTAGACAGGAACTCCCTTCTGCTCTCGTCTATCTTATTCTTATTCTCTATATCTTTCTGCAGCTCAATATTGGCACTCTTAAGCTGTGATATGTTGCGTTCAAGCTTCTCCGACATAGCATTAATACTGTTGCCCAGAAGTCCTATCTCGCTCTTATCATTGCCGGTATATCTGGCAGTAAAATCCATCTCCGCCACACGTTCAGCAATGTTACTGAGCTCTTTTACAGGCTTTGTTATATAACTGGAAAATACATACGCAACCACTATACTTATGCAGCCTACTGCAAGACCGACATACGCAATAAATCTGTTTGATATGGCAATGCTTTCTTTTATGCTCTGTATAGGCATTCTGAGCATTGCTATATAGTTCTCGGAATTACAGCCGGCATAGCTTCCCCATATTTCAATGTAATAGTCGCCCATCTTCTTGTCATATGCCTTCTGTACGGTATAATTCTCTTTTTTCTCGATTATCTCTATTTTCTCTGAAGGTTTGGCAAAGATACTGTCCACCATTCTGTCCCTGTCATCAATTCCGCCCTGATTTTTTGATGAGTATATGGTATTCCACCCACTGTCGACTATAAAAAGCGATACGCCTACAGGATTAGTAACTTTCTCTATCTGATTACTCATCTCAGATGCATCAATCTCGCATCTCTCATATCTGGTAAGAATCTCTCCTACTTCATTATACGCATGTACAATATCACGTTTCTTTTCATTACTGTAAAATCTGGTTATAAATGTACTGTTTATCGCCAGTATGAGCAGTACAAGTCCTGTGACCATCGCTGCAAGCAGAATCATAATCTTAGCTTTAAGTGAATGATGCATATTATCTGTAACCTCCATGTCCGCTTTCTGCTTATATTTATCAATCTGATTTTTCACACTATACTGATATAATATACTTCCGGTGTGAACTTAATGTGAATAATATGGAAACAGGGAGAACGGAATTCGTTCCGCCTCCCTGTCAGTATTAACATTAGTGAATTATGTATCTACTTATAATCCATAACCAAAAACAGTGGCTTAATTGCTACAACCTCATCATACTCTTCCTGTTCAACAACCACACTTGAATTAAGGGCCTTAAGATCTTCCTTAAGAATCCTGAGTGCCTCAGGAATCGTATCAGCCCTGCCTTCCCTAAGTATCTCCTGCATTCTCTTAAGCACTATGGGATGTGCATAGCATGCCGGAACCGGAAAATCAGGATACTTTTTGATATATGATTCCATATCATCGACCGCTTTTAACAGCCGGCCTTCAATGTATCTTCTGTTATTGTGTGATGTTGGAAGAACACTGGCACCTGAAAACAGGAATATCGCTGCAAGTCCGAACAACAGAAAATATACTCCGAGTCCGGCATGTGTTGCCATGGCATATATTCCATATATAAATGCTGCTGCCCCCATAATGGTTATTGCAAGTGCCACCCACTTATACGCTGGATTACTTCTTTCATATACTCTCTTTTTCTTTGCTGACTGACTGAGATTAAGATACAGATCAGACTTACCATGCAGATATTTTTCAGCTTTCTCAAGCATTGCTATATTAGCCTTTGCCTCATCCGATATATCCCTCTCCTGCTGCTTAAGAGCAAGTCTTCTCGCCTTCTCATCAAGCTTTCTCTGTGCTTCGACACTATGTACCGGGATATCCGGGAACTCCTGTTCAATATAAGCAATCAGTCTGTCAACATCTTCCTCATTCTTAAAATTACACTGTTTTTCCCTGCCGTCATCATATTCAACCACGAGGTAGGGCAGAGAGCCAAACACTCCCTTGCCTGTGAATCCTCCTTTGCTCATGGCAACTCTCTTAAAGATTCTCGATACAGAACTGATAGGTACATAATACTGCCTGTCTATATAGAAACTGTTAAGATATATTGCCCTTTTTCCTACTCCGCATGGTCCGAACTTTCTGCATGCTTTCTTATCACTGACAAGCTCATCTTCCTGAAGGGCCTCACTGCCCAGCCTCTGTGGTTTAAATATCATACGCTCATCTCCATTCTGCCAACGCTGTTATGTAAATTAATGTAAATAATTATTGATTCAATTCAAATCAGTTCTTAGCAGGCTTTGGCTGCTTCTTTGTTGCATGTATAAATATTCCAAGGAACAAAGCTGCAAGGACAAGACCTACAGGATAAGCTATTGTTGTTGAAAGATGGAGACATTCAGGTGCGCAGAAGAAATATGTCATTGAAACTGCACTCATGAATGTTGCCGGAACTGCTGTAATCCAGTAGTTCTTCTTCTCACGGAACAGATACATGCTGGCTGTCCAGAGAACTATCATTGCAAGTGTCTGGTTAGTCCAGCTGAAATATCTCCATACAACAGAGTAATCAAGATGTCCTACAAATGCGCCGACTGCAAGAAGCGGAACACAGAGGATAAGTCTCTTGGAGAACTTATTCTGGTCAATCTTGAACCAGTCTGCAAGAACAAGTCTTGCACTTCTGAATGCCGTATCACCTGATGTGATAGGACATACAATAACGCCAATCATTGCAAGAGCAACACCAACGCTGCCCATAGTCTTGATGCAGAC
>CAMBEF010000206.1 GCA_945865495.1 uncultured Bacteroides sp.
CGTTAATGCCGCACACCGGCCTTCCATTCATTATCGGACCGCCACCGACACCCGTTCCGAGCGTAACAAAAAAGAATGATGACAGCCCCGCATAATAACCGGCATATTCACCAAGTGCAGCCACATTGGCATCATTGCCTGCAACAGTCCTTATGCCGGTCAGTCTTTCAAGTTCCGCCTTCACATTAACAACGCCCCAGCCAAGATTAACACAGCCGTTAACCGTTCCGTCATCAAGCACGGCACCCGGAACACCTATTCCGATTCCGCCGATTACAGATGCATCAGCGCCATTCTCATTCATCCATGAAGAAACAAAGTCAGCCACATCATTAAGTATGTGGCTTCCGTTGTCTTCCTTATCAGTTGCAAATTCATATGTACCGACCGTGTTATCGCTCTCATCAAATACCGCAGCCTTGACCGAAGTGCCGCCAATATCTATGCCGAAATAATATCTTTTTTCATAACCGGTATCAGTCTTCATCATAATCATCATCCTCTGTCTTCATGAGGTTCTCCTGAACTCTTCTGTAAAGCTCCTTGGCAGCATTATAACCCATAACCTTAGTTCTGTGATTAACCGCTGCGGTCTCAACTATAACAGCAAGGTTACGTCCCGGACGCACAGGAAGTGTATGGCACACAACCTTATTACCGAGGTATTCTATATACTCTTCCTCAAGACCAAGTCTGTCATATTCCTTCTCACGATTCCAATCTTCAAGCTTGATAACCATGTCAATCTGCTGTGTCTCTTTGACACTCTCTACACCAAACTGCGTCTTGACATCGACAATTCCTATTCCGCGAAGTTCAATAAAATACTTGGTAATTCCCGGTGCCGTACCAATAAGTGTCTCATCACTCACTTTACGTATCTCAACAGCATCGTCCGTCACAAGTCTGTGTCCTCTCTTGATAAGTTCAAGAGCTGCTTCACTCTTACCTATTCCGCTCTCACCTGTTATAAGTACGCCTACGCCGTATACATCAACTAATACGCCATGAATAACAATACAAGGTGCAAGCTGCACATTCAGCCATCTGATTGTCTCTGCCATAAATGATGATGTGGCATCATGTGACTTGAGAATAGGAACACCATACTTAAGTGCTATCTCAAGCATGCACTCCTCAGGTTCAAGATCCCTGCAGAATACAACGCATGGAATGTTGCTTGAAAGAAGCTGTGTATATCTTAACTTTCTCTCATCAGCCGAAATGGAATCAAGGTATGCCTGCTCCACATAGCCTATTACCTGTATTCTCTCATTATCAAAATGATCATAAAAACCTGCAAGCTGGAGTGCCGGTCTGTTAACATCAGGCTGGTGAACCCAGATTGTATGTGTATCTATCTGCGGTGTCTTATTGACAAGCTGCATTTTTTTAATTATTTTGGATAACTTAACCTTTTCAGATGCCGCCATTATATACCTCATTCCTGCGCACTTTTCACGCTGTTTTGAATATATTATAATCTATCAGTGTTTATCTATCAACCGCCAAAGCAAAGATATTTGATTAATTATCGGATGACATGTTATGCCATCGCCACTGACGCTTAATGGAAATATCTGTAAATATTCCCGGCCACCTGCCTTGTAATTCCGTCCGCCTGCATCAGCTCTTCCACGTCTGCATTTCTTATCACGTTAATATCAAGGAAATGCTTCATAAGAGCCTTGCGCCTTGCAGGTCCTACCCCTTCAATGTCATCAAGGACTGAGCTTACCTGTGCTTTACTTCTCAAGCTTCTGTGGTATTCAATTGCAAATCTGTGCGCTTCATCCTGTACTCTTGTTATAAGCTTGAAGCCCTCACTGTGCCTGTCTATCGGAATCTCTACATTATTATAATAAAGTCCTCTTGTTCTGTGATTGTCATCCTTAACCATACCGCATACCGGAATATCAAGTCCCAGTTCATTAAGGACATCCAGCGCAATATTAACCTGGCCGCGTCCTCCATCCATCATGATAAGATCAGGATATACATTGAATCCTGCCAGATGTATCTTTTCCTTTGTTTCACTGCCTGCTGCCTCATCTATTACAATCTCCTGCTCGGCAAGAAGTCTGTCCTTATGTTCCTGTTCCACAATAATTCTTCTTTCTTCCATTCCTCTTGTGAATCTTCTTGTAAGGACTTCGCGCATACTCTTATAATCATCAGGTCCCTTAACAGTCTTTATCCTGAACTTTCTGTAGTCATTATTCTTAGGTCTGCCGTCTTCAAACACAACCATTGAACCTACAGACTCTATACCGTTTGTATTGGAGATATCATATGCCTCAACACGCTTTATCGTTCCAAGGTCGAGCCAGTCAGCAATCTCCTGCATTGCACCGACCGTCTTCTTCTGTTCATTTTTGATTCTCTCATTATCCTTATCAAGAACCATCTGTGCATTCTTGAATGCAAGCTCAACCATCTTTTCCCTTGTACCCTTCTTAGGCACAAGAATTGAGACCTTAAGTCCGCGTCTTGAAGTAAGCCATTCACTGATGATATCTTTTTCGGAAAGCTCATCCTGAACCATAATTATCCCCGTATATACGGAGTTCCTCCGTAATACTGCTTCATAAACTCCTGGACAATCTCCATTCTGCTGTCACTGGCAGCTACATTCATATGAAAATGTTCTCTTCCGAGAAGTTTGCCGCCTCTGATAAAGAATACCTGAACAACAGCGTCATCACCCTGAATTGCACATGCAATTACGTCCCTGTCCTCAAAATCACTGTCTGTAATCTTCTGCTTCTGCGCTATCTGCTTTACACTGGTTATCAGGTCACGGTACTGCGCCGCGTCCTCATATTCCATCTTATCGGATGCTTCCATCATCTTATCTTTGAGCTTATTAAGAATCTCTGAGTAATTGCCGTTAAGGAAATCTATAACCTGACGCACAGACTCCTTGTATTCTTCTTCGCTTATATATCCCTGACACGGCGCACTGCACTGATTAATATGGTAATTAAGACACGGCCTGTCCTTACACATATCAGCCGGCAGCTTACGGCTGCATGTTCTTATCCTGTAGAGTCTGCACAAAAGCTCAATCGTATCCTTAACCGCACCTGCACTCGTATATGGTCCGAAATACCTGCTCTTATCTTTTTTCATGCTTCTTGCAAATAACACTCTCGGATACTTCTCATTAACCGTCACCTTTATAAAAGGATAGGACTTGTCATCCTTAAGCATAGTGTTGTACTTCGGCCGGTGCTCCTTGATAAGGTTGCACTCAAGCACAAGTGCTTCGAGCTCCGAATCTGTAATTATATATTCAAAATGGTCTATATTAGAAACCATATGTTGTATCTTGACCGACAGATTACGGCTGCTCTGAAAATACTGTCTCACTCTGTTTTTAAGACTTACAGCCTTACCGATATATATTATTGCATCCGTCTTATCATGCATTATATAAACTCCCGGCTTAGACGGAAGTTTTTTAAGCTCCTCTTCTATATCAAACATGCTGCCCTCCGTTCATTTGCAAAATATAAGAAACATAAGGCAGGGCATAGCCTTAACAGCTTATTCCCTGCCTTATGTTATCGTAATACCGGTTATCAGATTTTGAAATTATCCTCTATATCAGGAAATACACTGCCATGAAGTGAGCTGTCATCGCTGCTTTCTTCCGTATCCGGCTTTGGATTCTTCACGTCATTGAATATCTCCATGAACTGCTTACCGGTTATTGTCTCTTCCTCATACAGATAATCAGCTATTCTGTCAAGCACATCCCTGTTAGCTGCAAGCAGTGACTTCGCTTCATCATAACATCTCTTAAGAAGATCCTTTACCTCTGAATCTATCTCAGCTGATGTAACATCGCTGCAGTTAAGAACAGTCCTTCCGTCAAGATATTTGTTTTCAACAGATTCAAGGCTCATAAGCCCGAATTTGTCTGACATACCATACTGCGTTATCATAGCTCTTGCGATATTGGTTGCTTTTTCAATATCATTGGATGCTCCGGTTGTAACACTGTCAAAGACAAGCTCTTCTGCTGCCCTTCCTCCGAGGCATGTAACAATCCTTGTCATAAGCTCATCCTTGGTCATGAGGTACTTTTCTTCCTCGGGTACCTGCATTACATATCCGAGTGAGCCCATCGTTCGCGGAACTATCGTAATCTTCTGGACAGGCTCAGCATGCTTCTTAAGCGCAGTAATAAGT
>CAMBEF010000207.1 GCA_945865495.1 uncultured Bacteroides sp.
TAGGTCTTGCATATATGAAGAGTTTTGAGATTGAGGAGAAGATCAGGCAGGAAGGTATTGAAGAGGGGCGATTGGAAGGCGAAGTTAGTGGAACGATTCGCACATGCCGCAAACTCGGACAGACCGATGAGCAGATTATAGCGTTGCTTCGGGAAGATTCCCACCTGACAAGAGAGCAGGCAGAGGAGGCGCTGGCGAAGTACACATCTGCTCATTAATGCCAATGTGACATAATTATACATCAGCGTGATTTTACATAGCTGTACATAGTTATCTTTATATCTTATGAAAGCTTGGAAAAGCATAGTATACACAATGCAGGCAGCTACGCGGATAGTACCGCGGATAACTGCTGACTCACAGGCTTGTGTATACTGTGCTTTTATTTAGAGGTACTTATTATTTGAAGAACCGCTCTGTCCTGTCTCATCACGATGGTCTTCGTATATTTCATCATTGTTTTCATAATTATCATTAAAATTACCTGAACCAGTAAATGCATAAGCATTATCAGGTTTGGACATTACACAGAATATTGTTATACTTAACAGTAGTAAGTATCTTAAAAGTTTTTTCATATATGCATACCTTTCTTACAATCATTCAATTAGTTAATCTTGCAGTCTAATACTCTGTATCTTGATACAGAACCGTCAGAAGTTCTCTCAGATGAAAGATAGACATGGCAGTTAAGGATAACACCTGTAACTTCTTCACCTACTATGTCAGCTTCAAGATCGGCAGGAATACCATCGAAAGTCTTAGCTGATCTTCCTTCAAGAGCAGGAGAAGATAATACTATAGAATTAATTGTCTTAAATTCAGGACCATCATCCTTAAACCAGTCTGAAAGAACTTCCTTGTATTCAATGGTACATGTAGCAAGAGAATAAGGAATACGATTAAAGAAAGCATATCTCATTCTGTTAACCTGTTCATCAAGAGTAAAAACTCCTTCATAAGCATTACCGACACCTTTATCTATACCATAAAGAAGACCCATAAGGTAAGAATTATAACGCTGAACGGCAATGTACTGCTCAGGAGGATACTGATCATAAGGATATCCTGCACTTGTATCAACATAATCAGCCCAAGCATGGAACTGATCGATAATATCAGACTTAATCTTCTCAGGATCATCATCGATAGAAGCATAATTCTCAGCAGCCTGAGATACAACCTCAACATTCTTATTATCTTCCTGAGTTACAGCGGCTGAAGTTGGCTCTGTGGCAGGGACCGGCTTCTGTGATGGAGCAGAAGCTGAGGATGATGCTGCAGTAGACGATTCTGGGTGGACGCAGTGGATGCGGATGTGACTGTTGATACTGCGGAATCTGATTCCTGAATATTCAGAACTGCCGCAGGCTGGGCGGATACGGGCTGCGCCTCATTGCCGCAGGCACCAAGGGACAGTGCTGATAATGAGAGGCATGTTACTGTCATGAGGGACAGTGCAGCCGATGTGTGAGATTTTATTTTATCAAATAATGTATTTGTCATTTTCATATTTATATTATTCTCCATTCCTGCCCGTTTTCAGGGCATTCTAAGTTTGTGCACAGGTACATATTTATCTTTGATTTTTTGGATTTTCAGGCACGGGGTGTTAAGAAGCCGCAAGCCGGACACAAGATATGATATCCGGCTCTGCGACAGTGGCTGTCTGCGGTGCCTGTGGCACAGACAGCCGGTAAGGTTGCACCGGGTTACTGATCGGCATATTTTTTGATTCTGGTAACCACGCCGTCTTTTATCTCGATTACACCTGAATTAGATGCACCCCCGAGGCTGCCCACCTGATGTCTGGTGTCATATCCGAGTTCTTCGAGTTTGGCTCTGTAATCTTCTACAGAGATTTTGTCACCAACATTAGGAAGTATCCTGTTTACCAAATCAACAGTATGTACATTTGCCATAATTTTCTCCTCCTTTTTTTGATATTATTTGTATTGAATAGGAAGTGTGGTTCCTATATAAAACCAATGGAACCTTAAAAGGGGTACTGATATTCATAATAAACCGGTAATAAATAACAGTATCTGCTAATAGAAACTATGGTTCCTATACTTATATAACCGTACTTCCTATTTGTCAAAGTATATAGGAAGTATAATTCCTATATAAGGTTGAAGGAGGAACGGAAGTGCTGCTGTATGATTTTAGAATGATAGGTAACAATTTACTTGCTTATCGTAAGAAGCTCGGAATGACACAGGGAGAAGTGGCTGATGCTGCGGGAATTTCTGACAGAACATATGCCGACATAGAGCGCGGCACGGTTAATATGCATGTAGAGACGCTGCTGCGTATCTGCAAAGTTCTTCATGTAACGCCGGATGATGTCCTTACGGATGAGGATGTCGAACTTGACTGCGAGCAGAATGAGATAATCGAGTGGTTGAATAACAGCTCGCCAAAGACGAGGGCAACAGCACTACAGTTACTGAATGTCTATCTCAGTTCCCTGACCTAGGGTATAGTTGTTAATTAAATATGTAAGATATATTAATGGAAGCCTGTTGTGATATTGTTTGCAACGGGTATTTTTTGTATAATGGGATTAATTAGCGCAGGATTTGGGGGTAATATGAGTAATATGAATAAATATATAATGTCACTTGATCAGGGAACGACAAGTTCCAGATGCATTCTGTTTGATAAGCAGGGGCGGATATGCAGTATGGCTCAGAAGGAGTTCACGCAGATATACCCTGAGCCGGGCTGGGTTGAGCATGACCCGATGGAGATATGGGCATCGCAGATGTCGGTTGTTACTGAGGCTGTCAGCAGAATCGGAGCTTCTGCGGATGATATTGCGGCGCTGGGGATTACTAATCAGCGTGAGACAACGGTTGTGTGGGACAGGCGTACCGGCAGACCAATTTACAATGCGATTGTATGGCAGTGCAGGAGAACGGCGGACTATATTAATAAGCTCAAAAATGACGGGCTGGAGGATTATGTGAGAAAGACTACCGGTCTTGTGCCGGACGCGTATTTTTCGGCATCGAAGCTGACGTGGATTCTTGATAATGTGGAAGGTGCGAGAAAAGATGCGGCGGCGGGGAATCTGCTGTTCGGCACTGTGGACACATGGCTTATCTGGAACCTTACAAAGGGTGAGGTGCATGTGACGGACTATACCAATGCATCAAGAACTATGATGTTTGATATACATAATCTGTGCTGGGACAAGAAGATTATTGAGTATTTTGACATTCCTGAGGTGATGCTTCCGCAGGTTAAGCCATCGGGATGTGTATACGGATATACCGAAAACAGCCTGTTTGGAGGCTGCATACCGATTGCGGGTGCGGCGGGAGACCAGCAGGCAGCGTTGTTCGGACAGTGCTGCTTTGATGCGGGCGAGGTTAAGAATACGTATGGAACGGGCTGCTTTTTGCTGATGAATACAGGCAATAAGGCAGTTGAATCAAAGAACGGACTACTTACAACGATTGCCGCGGGAACGGATAATGATGTGCAGTATGCGCTGGAGGGAAGTATTTTTGTGGCAGGCGCAGGAATACAGTGGCTTCGTGATGAGATGAATATTATTGAGGATTCGGCGCAGTCGGAGGAATATGCGAGGTCGGTTGAGGATACGGCAGGAGTGTATGTTGTACCAGCATTTACGGGACTTGGCGCTCCATATTGGAATCCGTATGCAAGGGGAACGGTCGTAGGAATTACGAGAGGCTGCACGAAGGCGCATTTTGTCAGGGCAGTTCTTGAGTCGATGGCTTATCAGACATATGATATTATTAAGATTATGGAAAATGAATCCGGTGTTGATATCCCGAAGCTCAAAGTTGACGGTGGGGCATCGAAGAATGATTTCCTGATGCAGTTCCAGTCGGATATCCTGAATGTGGATGTGCTAAGACCGGAGTGTGTTGAGACAACGGCACTCGGCGCGGCGTATCTTGCGGGAATTGCAGTCGGATATTGGAAGGATAAGGATGATATCCGCAAGAACGGGGCTATATCCAATACATTTCACCCGGATCTGGCAGATGTAGGAAGGCAGGAGCTCCTGTCAGGATGGGAACGCGCGGTAAGGTGTGCGCTGGCGTGGGCTGATGCGTGATGAGTAAAAAAGTCTGAAAGCTAAATTGAAAAATTAAATTCCAGTCCATTCAGCCCAAAACTGGAACTTAGT
>CAMBEF010000208.1 GCA_945865495.1 uncultured Bacteroides sp.
GGACGGTACATGGAGAAGGGAATATAGTCAATGTCGCAGTTGATGAACGATACAGAAAGAATGGCATTGCGCGTGCTCTTATGCAGGAACTTGTAAAACGCGGACTTGAAAAGAATGTTAATATATTCTTCCTTGAAGTACGTGCCAGTAATGAGGCTGCAAAGCATCTGTATGAGACAGAAGGGTTCCGCAATATAGGCGTGAGAAAGAATTTCTACGAAAAGCCGGTAGAAGACGCATATGTAATGTCTAAGATATTATAAGAATTAAGGAGTAATGATGCTTGATGTATGTTTGCTCGGAACGAGCGGAATGATGCCACTTCCAGGAAGATGGCTCACATCGCTTATGCTGCGGTACAATGGCAGCAGTCTTCTGATAGACTGCGGTGAGGGAACGCAGGTGGCGATAAAAGAGAAGGGCTGGAGCTTTAAACCTATTGATGTTCTGTGCATTACACATTTTCATGCAGATCACATAAGTGGTCTTCCGGGATTGCTGCTAACCATGGGTAATGCTGACAGGACGGAGCCATTAACTATAATAGGTCCCAAGGGGCTTACCAAGGTTGTGAATGCTCTGAGGGTTATAGCACCTGAGCTGCCGTTTGAGATCAGATGTATCGAGCTTGAGAATCCACAGGAGCATTTTGAACTCAATGGATATATAATCGATGCATTTAAGGTTAATCATGCCGTTACATGCTATGGCTACTCGGTAAGCATAGCAAGAACGGGAAGATTCAATGTTGAACAGGCAATAGCAAGAGGAATACCAAAGAACTGCTGGAACAGACTCCAGCATGGTCAGACGGTTGAATCAGATGGAAATGTATATACGCCGGACATGGTAATGGGTGAGTCAAGAAAAGGAATTAAAGTAACGTATTGTACTGATTCAAGACCTGTGAAAGCAATTGCGGAGAACGCATCGGGTGCAGATCTGTTCATATGTGAGGGAATGTACGGAGATAATGACAAAGACGGCAATGCACGCAAATATAAGCATATGACATTCTCAGAAGCTGCAAAGCTCGCAAAGGAAGCAGGAGTGAAGCAGATGTGGCTTACGCATTACAGCCCGTCACTTGTCAGACCAAAAGAATATATACGCAGTGCAACTGATATATTTCCTGCCACAAGAGCAGGCAAGGACGGATTGTCTGTAGAGCTTGGCTTTGAACAGGAATAATATTCGGACATACGCAGGATTTGTGCAGGATTTATTCCTGCAGAACGGAGGTTTGTATGAAAAAACACGTTAAAACGATAGTGCTTGTGGTTATCATGGCTGCACTTGTTCTTGGATACTACTATTATCTTTCTAACCGTAATTCGGATTCGGGCAAGCAGGAGAATACTGTTGCGGCATCAGGCAATTCATCGGCAGCGGAGCTTGTAACGCTTGATATTGACAATAATTATCCTGAATCACCAAGGGACGTACTTAAGCTTTATGCCCGTATAACACAGGCGTTTTATGCCTCTGACACAACTGACGAACAGGTTGAAAAGCTGGGAATGCAGGCACGTAAGCTATTTGATAATGAACTTAAAGGAAAGCAGACGGATCAGGAGTATATTGATGCCCTCAAGGCTGATGTAGATAATTACAGATCTCTTGGAAGATATGTGTCAGATTATAAGGTTGACAGTTCTGTTAATTTTGAATATAAGACTATTGCGGGCAAATCATATGCAATAGGTACTGTTCTTTATTTTGTGAGAGAGGGCAACAACCTTAATAATGCATACCACAGCTATAAGATGAGAAAAGATGACAATGGCAGATGGAAGATTCTGTACTGGGAGCTTGCAGCTTCTGCCAAGATGAGTGATGACTGATATTATGGTGGTAAGACGATATGAAAAAAGATGATGATATAATCATAACTAATACGGCACAGACGTTTGCAAGAAGTGAGTGCCATGAAGATAATATAACTGCTAATGACGGAGACGTTCTTATACTTGCTATAGAAAGCTCCTGTGATGAAACGGCGGCATCAGTAGTGCTGAATGGAAGAACTGTGCTGTCTAATGTGATTTCTTCACAGATAGCGCTTCACACACTATATGGCGGAGTGGTGCCGGAGATAGCTTCAAGAAAGCATATGGAACAGATTAACCAGGTGATTGAACTCGCATTACAGGAGGCAGATGTAACACTGGATGACATAACGGCAATAGGCGTGACGTATGGTCCGGGCCTTGTCGGAGCACTCCTTGTGGGAGTTGCAGAGGCTAAGGCAATAGCATTTGCAAAGCACAAGCCGCTTGTAGGGGTGCATCATATAGAAGGGCATATATCTGCCAATTATATAGAACATCCTGAGCTCAAGCCGCCATTTGCGGCACTGGTTGTATCGGGAGGACATACACATCTTGTAATAGTAAAGGATTACGGTGAGTATGAGATAATAGGCCGTACGAGGGATGATGCGGCAGGAGAAGCATTTGATAAGGTGGCAAGAGCAGTAGGACTTGGATATCCCGGAGGACCGAAGGTAGATAAACTTGCGAAGGAAGGCAATCCGGACGCAATAGCATTTCCGAGGGCACATGTAGACGGTTCGGAATATGATTTCTCCTTCAGCGGAATTAAATCAGCAGTACTTAATTATATTAATTCGTGTGAGATGAAAGGCGAAGAGATAAACAGGGCAGATCTTGTGGCATCATTCCAGAAGGCTGTTGTTGATGCGCTTGTAAGCAGGGCAATGCATGCCGTAAAGGAATACAATATGGATACACTTGCAATTGCCGGCGGAGTTGCATCTAATTCCGCACTCAGGGCAGCACTTCAGAAAGAATGTGATAAGGCAGGGGTGAAGTTCTATTCGCCATCTCCAATATTCTGCACGGATAATGCGGCTATGATTGGTGCGGCGGCTTATTATGAGTATAAAAAGGGAGTGCGCCACGGATGGGATCTCAATGCAGTGCCTAATCTGAAGCTTGGCGAAAGAATTTGATTACTACAAATATCTTAAGGAGGCTGCGGTGAAGAATATAGCCATAGTACTGGCGGGAGGACGCGGATCCCGCATGAATAGTGATATACCCAAGCAGTATATGGATGTGGCAGGAAAGCCGCTTCTGTATTATTCGCTTGCAGCTTTTCAGCAAAGTTTTATAGATGAGATTATTATAGTGTGCCGTAAGGACGATATTGATTATGTGAAAAATGATATTGCCGGCAGATACTCGATTGACAAAGTCACAGGAATAGTACAGGGCGGAGCACAGCGGTATGATTCTGTATATAACGGACTGAAGCTGATTGCCGGACGCTGCGCAGCGGATAATACATATGAAGCAGATGGTATATCGGTATATATACATGATGGAGCGAGACCCTGCATCAATCCGGATATGTTAAAGCGCCTGAGAGATGACGTGGGTAATTATGGAGCGTGTGTTGCAGCAATGCCAGTCAAGGATACAATCAAGATAGCGGACAATGCACATTTTGCTGTTTCTACGCCTGACAGAAGTGCATTATGGATGATCCAGACACCGCAGGTGTTTGATTTCAGGCTTATATGGGGAGCGTATTGCTCAATGCTGGAAGATAAGTCGGAACAAAAGAATATAACTGATGATGCAATGCTGGTAGAGCGTTATACAGATAAAAAGGTATATATGAGTGAAGGAAGCTACCGTAATATAAAGGTTACAACACCGGAAGACATTGGCATTGCAGAGTTATTTTTAAAAAAATGAAAAAACATGAAAAAAGTTGTTGACATATCACAAAAGAGATGATAATATAATCAAGTCGCTGATGAGCAGTCAGCTAATGGAGAGGTACCGAAGCGGTCATAACGGGGCGGTCTTGAAAACCGTTTGTCTTCACGGGCGCATGGGTTCGAATCCCATCCTCTCCGCTAAAGCCGTTCATCAAGTATGAATGGCTTTTTGTTTGCCAAATAGCAGTGCGCAATATGCACATATTATGCTACAGAAATTGTAGTGGTCAGGAACTACATACACAATATATAGCAACTTTAAAAAAATGTGACGAAATGAGAAAAAAGTTCTTGACAAATAAATTTGGCGATGATATCCTAATTAAGCTGTCGGCGAAAAACGACAAGCTGATAATCAGTTCTTTGATAATTGAATAGAAAGACAACCTTGAAATTCTTTGAGAATTTTATG
>CAMBEF010000209.1 GCA_945865495.1 uncultured Bacteroides sp.
TATTGTATCAGGAACATCATGGGTTGAACCGTCAGATGGAGCCTATACATTCACCAATCTTCATCCTGGTGTCGATTATTATCTTACAGCCAGGACTTCAAGTAATACAAAGTCGGATAAAGTAAAGTATACAACACGTAAGACTAAGCTTACGTATGATGCCAATGTGGCAGGTTCAGAGATTGCAGTGCCTGCAAGCCAGGATAAGTCATATGATGAGGCTGTGACAATACCGGCTATGGTTCCTGTAAGAGAAGACTATGTATTTGCGGGATGGAGCACAAGCAGCGATGGAAGTACAACTGTATATAAAGCCGGCAGCTCATTTGATGAGCCGTCAGACTATGACCAGATACTCTATGCAATATGGAAGAAGCCCGTACGTCAGATAGCTCTTATTGTAAGCAAGCCTGTAATTAACGCTGCATTTGTCAATACAGCATCGTACAGCGCAGCAGAGGGGATTACCGGTATATCTGCCGTGGAGTGGACTCCTGCAGCGCAGACCGCAGAATATGATGTGAAATACACAGCAACAGTTATGGCATCAATAGCCGACGGGTATATGGCTGCCGCAGATTTGAAGGCAACTGTTAATGGTAAATCAGCAGCAGTTACAGTCATGAATGACAGCGCTGTTAAGGTAAGCTATACATTTGCAGCTATCAGAAATATGACAGATGCAGAGAAGATAAGCGAAGCGGAGCAGATAATCAAGGATGCACTTGCAGATGCTCCTGCATATAACGGAACGAATAAGAATGATCTGCAGAAGGTAGTAGATAAGGCATTAAGTGATGCCGGAATCACAGACGTTACGGCTGATGTTGAGGATTTCAGCAATGATAATGCTACAACAGATAATGACGGTAACGTTACAGCCAATATTAAGATAAAGACATCTTCCGAACAGTCAGATTCACCTGTAACAAAGAAGGTTGACAGGCTTCCTTCAACAGATGACGAAAAGACAGAGTATGCAAAGAAGGTCATAGAAGAAGCGATTAAGAACATTCCTGATGTTAACAATGTGACACGTGAGGATGTACAGAAGACAGTTGATGAAGCACTTGCCAAGGCGGGAATACCTGGTGTTGAAGCAGTTGTCGGCAGTATTAATGTTAATCCGGCAGACGAAAGCGGCGCAGGAAGCGTAGCCGGCGTAGTTAATATCAAGTCAGGAAGCAGTAGAGCTGACTTCAATATAAATAAGGATATCACCAGACTTCCATCGAATGATGAAGAAAAGGTGGAATATGCCGGAAAAGTTGTTCAGGATGCACTTGCAGGCATGACAATATCTGATACAACAACTAAGGATGACATACAGAACGTAATTGACAATGCACTCAGCAAGGCAGGAATCACGGATGTTGATGTAAATGTGGGAGACCTTGACGTAACTTCTCCTACAACAGATACAGCAGGAAGATTCATCGGCAGTATCAATATAACATCAGGAAGCGCAAGCGGTGAAGCAGCAGTCAATAAGTCAGTTGCAAAGAAGCCGGCTACAGATGAAGACAGGATTGAACTTGCAAAGACAGTCATTGAGGAGGCACTTGCCGGAACAGATGTTAATAACGGCATGAGTATATCTGATATACAGAACATTGTTGATAATGCGCTTGCAAAAGCCGGGCTTACAGATGTGAGCGCAGTTGTTGATAATGTCAAAAAGAATAATTCCACAACAGATGCAGCAGGTTCTATTATAGGAAACATCAGTATTAGCAGCGGTTCTAAGACCGGTGCTGCACAGGTTAAGAGAACCATAGGGACAATACCTGTAACTGATGATGAGAAGATACAGGCAGCCAAGAATGTTGTCCAGCAGATTCTTGATGATACAAAGATGTATAACTCAACATCAAAGGATGAGATACAGAAGAAGATTGATGAAGCACTTGCAAAAGCCGGCCTTGGAGATGTGACAGTCAATATTGATGATATTAACATAAAGAGTGCGACACCTGATGCGTCAGGCAAGGCAACAGGAACAATCAGCATCTCGAGCGGAAGCCGAAGCAGCAGTGCTGCAATTAATAAGACGATAGCAAAGACCCCTTCTAATGATGAAGAATATGCCGAAGCAGCAAAAGATGCGGCAGATAATGCAATATCAGATATCGTCATATCGAACGGTAATACAGTTGATGATATCAGGAAAGCCATAGAGGATGAGCTTGCCAGAGCCGGCATAAGCGGCGCACAGGTAATTACAGATGATGTAGTTATAAAGGAAGCAACATCCAAGGCAAACGGAAGTGTAACAGGAAAAGTCAGGGTTATTGTAAATGGCATAGAAAAAGAGATTACAATAAACAGGATTATTCCAAAGCTTCCGATGACAGATCAGGAAAAGGCTGATGATGCAGGTAATGTATCAGAGAACGTAATAAAAGATATTACATGGGATAATGAGACAACACCTGAAGAGATTAAGTCAGCTGTTGAAAAAGCCATTGGAGCTTCAGAAGAATTTGCTTCAGAAGTAACTGTTACAACAGATATTGATGTTACGGAAGCAACAATTCATACAGAAGGTAAGATTACAGGTAATGTAACAATAAAGGTTGGAAGTGCAACATATGTAATTCCAATAGATGAAGTTATTGCAAAGCTTAAGGCAAATGTACCTGACAGCGGTAATGTGAGTGTTGATTCAACACAGGCTGATGCTGAGGCACCAAAGACAGAGCTTGTAAGCAGTGCTGATGACGTTAAAAAGGTTCTTGTACTCACAAGAAGCGAACTTGCCAAGGTTAATGCAGGACATAATATCAATATATTCCTGAAGGTTGAATTAAAGACTGCTGATGTTACAGATGAAGAGAAAGCTGTTATAGAGGCGTCAAAGCAGGATTATACAATCGGTGAGTATGTTGATGTATCACTTATTAAGGATATAGACGGCTCACAGGTTAAGGTTACAGAACTTGATGGTAAGATTAAGATCAGCATTATAATTCCAGAGAAGCTCCGCAATACTGATGCCAATATAACAAGAAGCTATGTACTTCTTCGCAGACACGGCTCAGAGCAGACAGCAGAGATTGTTGACGGAATATATGATGAAGCATCATATACATTTACATTTGAGACAGACAGATTCTCAACATATGTAATTGCATATAAGGATACTGTTAAGACACAGCCATCAGACGACGATTCAGATGATGACAGGACGGAGCAGCCTACTGTGACTAATCCGGTAATACCGGGAACAGGCGTTAATGGTTCAGGTACCGGTGCGGTAACTGATAATATATCAGGCGGCAGCGCATCAGATAATGGTGCACAGGCAGAAGGAATCGACGGTAACGCAGCCGGTGACAGTGTATCCGGAGCGGCTACAGGTGATTCAAGCCCGATAATTCCGCTTATCGCAGTAATGCTCCTTGGTGGTGCATGTATAGTTCTTGCTGCATCAAAGAAGAAATCATTTTAAACTAATTTAATAGATTAATTAACGTAATATACCCGGTATACAGTAAGCGTGCCGGGTATATTTTTTATATTTGTATACCGGGATATTTATGTCAGGATATTTATACAAAATGCAGTGACAAAATCGGTAATTGGTGCTAGAATGATAAAAAATTTATCAATAATCAGCCGCGTCAGTTGGTCAGCCGCAGCTTAAGTAGTACTTTATTGGAGTCATGTTATGGTCAATATACAGTCAATTCAGGTAGAACTGCTTGTGTGTGGATGTATATTCTGCTTTATTGCAGCAGTATGTATGTCCCTTAGCAATAATTTTGATGAATAAAAGAGAAATTGGCTTTTCTGGATGGAAATATCAGCGTCAATGCTGCTAGGTAACGATGCAATGGCATATATGTATCGTGGATATCCGGGGCAGGTTGGAAGCATATTGGTACATGTAACTAACTTTATCGTTTTTGTTGCAAGTGATTTGGTCATGCTTTTCTTTCATGCGTATGTATGCTGTTACGTTCTGCCTAAGGAGCGGGAGGATAAACTTGTCAGGGAAAAGATGGTATATGTATTGTGCCTGATAGGAATCTTTCTGGTAATTGTGTCGCAGTTTACGGATTTTTATTATTATTTTGATGCGGATAATTATTATCATAGAAGTAAAGGTTTTGCAATATCAATGCTTATTCCTGTTA
>CAMBEF010000210.1 GCA_945865495.1 uncultured Bacteroides sp.
TGTGTAGTCGGTACACGTAAGAAGGCTAATGCGGAATTCATACAGAATGTATTCCTGAGTAATGTGTTCCGTGTATATACAAGCCCTGATATGCTCGGAATCTGTCTTGGAGGTTCACTTAAGAATGTTATTGCGCTTGCAGCCGGAATGGCTGATGGCCTGGGATATGGTGATAATACCAAGGCAGCTCTTATTACAAGAGGTATGGCGGAGATAACAAGACTTGGAGTTAAGATGGGCGGCAAGCCACAGACATTCTCAGGACTTTCGGGAATAGGCGATCTTATAGTTACATGTGAGAGTATGCACAGCCGTAACAGACGCGCGGGTATTCTCATAGGTAAGGGATATACGGCAGATGAAGCAATGAAAGAAGTGCAGATGGTAGTTGAGGGAGTATATTCAGCCAAGGCAGCGATGAAGCTTGCAAAAAAATATGATGTAAGCATGCCTATTGTTGAGCAGGTTAACCATATCCTGTTTGATAATAAGAAGGCATCAGATGCTGTTATGGAGCTTATGTTAAGGGACAAGACAATAGAAAATTCGGAACTCCCATGGGAAGAATAATGCAAAATGGCAATCAGAACTACTAATAATATATATATATCGGACAGGCTCAAAGAGAAGCTGACGAATACGAGGAATAATAAGTTTACATTTGTCCATGCACCTGTGGGTTACGGCAAGACAATTGTAATCAGGAATTACTTAAGGAACGCAGCATACGATGTAAAATGGATGAACTGCGACACTACAAAAGAACTTTTCTGGAATGAATTCTGTGAGGTCATCGCAGAGGCATGTGATGTTGATGCGGCACCGCTGATAGAGTGCGGATTTCCGAAAGATATAAAGGATGCAATGCACGCTGCCGATTACATAGCTACACTTGAGTTCCGGCAGAAGCTGATGTTTGTATTTGACAACTATAATGTTATAGACGGTCCGATTATTAATAAGTTTTTCTTTTTATTAAGGGATAATGATGATGTTGAGATGAATGCCATATTTATCACGGGCAATCATCTTGACCCTTATTCGCTTAAACTGATTGTGCGTAACTGGGTTAATTACATTAACGATGATGATTTTTCACTTCATGCAGAGGACATAAGGACGTATTTCCGTAATAACGGAATTACAATCACGAGGGCCCAGGCATCGGAATTATATGCGGTGAGCCGGGGATGGCCGATAATAGTATCTTTCCAGCTGACACAGTATAAGGAATTTCATAATTTTAATATAACAAGCCAGGCAAATGCATTTATCAATAATGAGATATTCTTTTCTATGCCGGCAGATGAAAAGATGTTCCTTGTAAAGATGAGCGCATTTGAGTCATTTACACTTGCACAGGCAGCGGCATGGAATGACATGTCAATGGAACTTGCGAAGAGTTATATTGAGGATAATATTTTTGTGAGATATAACAGCATTGACAGAGTCTATTCTATGAATCCGCTTATAAGGAAATATCTTGAGAAAGATTTTAATGATATACCGGTCGCTGAACGCAACAGCATGTTCAGTTCAGTAGGAGATCTGTACAACGAGACGGGTAATTTCTTTGAAGCTGTCAGATGCTACCACAGGGCGGGTGCATATCAGAAGATGTTTACGGCAAAGTCCGAACTCAACAGGCTTTTCCCATATGTAATAAAGGCTAACAAACCTATATTCCTTGCAGCTGCGCATAATTATTTTAAGGTTAAAGACAAAGGCGATTATGAATTTGCAATTGCCCTTGTAATAATTATGTTTCTTTATAACGAGAATCCGCTGAGCAAAGAGCTTATGGAGACCATGAAGTCGGATATAGAGGCGGATGAGAGTCTTGGCGAGGCTCAGAGAGATTCTAAGATAGCAGATCTTACATATGTTGATGCATTTCTGCATTTTGGTGAATACAGCAAAGGCGGCAGGGAGCTTGATACTATAATCAATAAAAAACCGCGTTCAAGCGGGCGTTTGTATGACGGAATTCCTTTTGGATACGGTACTCCGTCCGTACTCATGCTGTATCATAATGAACCGGGAAGAGCTGACAAAGAGATAAAGTTCATGGAGGATATTGCTCCGCTTTATTACAGACTGACAGACGGGCACGGCAAAGGATTTGAGACTGCGGCAAAGGCTGAGCTTCTGTATCTTCGGGGGGATATCGAGGGCGCAGAGATTCTTTCACTTAAGGCAATGTATGTTGCAGACAGCCGTAATCAGGTGAGCGTATTTTTGGCGGCTAATCTTGTGCTTGCAAGAATATCGCTTTATACCGGTGATGAGCTTTCGCTGGCAGGGCGGATGGAGATGTTTGGAAAGAAGATAGCCGAGGCAAAGGACGGAGAGTATATGTATTCCCGTATGATTGAACTTTGCAGGGGATATCTGTATTCACTTCTTGGAAGCAAGGACAGGATACCTTCGTGGCTCAAAGATGACAGGACAATCGAGAATAATTCCAATTTCATAACACTGGCATTTGCCAATATCGTATATGGAAGGTTTCTGCTGCTTGATGAACAATATCATCATCTGCAGGCGGTAAGCGGCCAGTTTATAGGAATTGCGGAGGCTGCGTCTTATACAATATCCAAGATATACACATATATATATATTGCAATATCTAATTTTAAGACAGGGCTTGAGCAGAAAGCGGCACATTTCCTTAATATAGCAGTTGAACTGTCATACGAAGATATGATCTGCATGCCGTTTGTTGAGAATTATTCATTCCTTGAACCGATTATAGATATAATGCATTTTTCACCGGAAAGAGCGGCATTTGTAAGAAACATAAAGAAAATGTACAGAAGCTATGACAGGTCAGTACGTACCATAGCCAAGAGCTATGATGAGAGCTCCAACTATGGACTTACAGCAAGAGAATCGGAGGTCGCCAAGCTGGCGGCAAGGCGGCTCAGCAATAAGGAAATAGCAGATGTCCTGTGCATAGCAGAGAGTACCGTTAAGTCAACGATGAAGCTTGTGTTCAGAAAACTGGGCATTAATGCAAGGGCAGAGCTTGAAAAATATTTTTAAAACTTGAGAGACCCTGAAAAAGGGAAGGAATGGAGACTGAATATGAGAGTTATAGCGGGAACGGCACGAAGCATGCCGCTCAGATCAATAGAAGGTCTTGATACAAGACCTACGCAGGACAGAATTAAAGAGACACTTTTTAATGTGATTCAGGCCGATGTTCCCGGCGCAAAGTTCCTTGATCTGTTTGCAGGAAGCGGTGCAATTGGAATCGAGGCTCTGAGCAGAGGTGCGGCAAGTGCTGTATTTGTCGAGAATTCAAAAGCGGCTGCAGCGTGTATAAAGCAGAATCTTGCATTTACAAAGCTTGCAGATAATGCAACTGTTATGGAATGCGATGCACTTACGGCAATCAACAGGCTTGCGGGCAAGGGTGTATTCGATGTTATACACATGGATCCGCCATATAACCATGAATACGAAAAACAGGTACTTGCAGCACTTAAAAATAGTGATATACTTGATGAATATACACTTATAGTTATTGAAGCATCATTAGAGACGGATTTTTCATATCTTGAGTCACTGGGATATAAGCTTGTTAAGCAGAAGAACTATAAGAATAATAAGCATATTTTTGTAAATATGGACAGGAACGGAGAATAACGTGAAAAAAGCAATCTATCCGGGGAGCTTTGACCCCGTAACGCTGGGACACCTGGATGTTATCGAAAGATCAGCCAAGATGGTTGATCATCTGATAGTCGGTGTGCTTAACAATAATACCAAATCGCCATTGTTTTCTGTAGATGAACGTGTTAATATGTTAAATGAAGTCACGAGCCATCTTCCGAATGTAGAAGTAGTAAGCTTTAGCGGGCTTCTTGTTGATTTTATGGAGAAGAACGGAATTGATGTCACTATCAGGGGACTGCGTGCCATAACTGATTTTGAATATGAACTTCAGATGGCACAGACTAATCATGCAGTTTATCCGGATATGGATACTATATTCCTTACAACGAACCTTAAGTATGCATACTTAAGTTCAAGCATAGTCAAAGAAGTGGCTATGTATGGAGGAGATATTCATAAGTTTGTACCGGAATGTG
>CAMBEF010000211.1 GCA_945865495.1 uncultured Bacteroides sp.
AAAGCAAATATATTCATTTATTAGATACTGAATTAAAAGTAATTAATACATTGAATCTTGATGAAAAAGCGTTATTTGTCTATAATTTAAAATATGAGAAACCGGATGATAAAGTTTCAAAAAGATGTATTGATTTTAAAAATATGGAAAAATTAGCAAAACTGTATAGTCAAGAATCAAGCAAAGGCACAGACTAATGTGCCTTTTATTATCGAATAACAACGATTTCTTTCCACTCTTCTATTTCATATTCATTATTTTTTATCACCACTTATATCCACAATTATTACACTTAAACTGACTTCTTGCATTCTTACTTAACAATCCAAATGCAACAAATCCTATTGCCTTAGATGCGCCTGATATTTTTTGAATGTTGGTTGATCCGCATGTCGGACACTTAGGTTTGTTTAACCAATCTTGTGCTTGGGCGTTGGCTTGAGCAATTTGCTGTGGGGTAAGGTCGGGATTAGGAAGAGGTTCACCATGATTATTCCAAACAGACATATCATACCCTGCTGACATCATGTTCTTATATAATAAATTTTCATCATAATCTAATGTAATTATAGAATTTTCTGTCAGTTCTTCTATATTATTAGGTGTTTTTAAGCTATCGTTTAACCCGTATAAAAATCCTATGAACTCTATTATATCCATATTGAATTTATAAGAAAAATCTTTGACAGTACCTAATATTGGATGTTTATCTATATTTAATAAAGTTATATATGCCTGCTTTTCTTTTTCTTGATAATTTTTCCAGAAGTCTTCATTTTTATAAAGACTATCTTCCCATTGTTCAAATAATGTTTTCATATATTTTTCACCTTCTATTTTAAAGCAATTAAAGACTGTTGGAGAGTCTTTACAGGTGTCAAAAGTTATTGAAGACATTATATCAAAAACTGAGGCAATGGGCAACACTATGGCAGGCTCTAAGCTTCAATCTTTACAACTAGCAGAAGCTCTTAATGGATATTCTGTTGAAGCCATTAAAGCATCAATTTCAGAGTCAACTCTTAATGAAATGCAGCTTTTTATTATTTCAAAAACTTCTTTGTACTTCCCACCTTACTTTATCGGCGTTCCGTTAAGGTCATACGGTGTGGTCTGATATACAAAATAATTAAGCCAGTTGCTGTAAAGTATGTTAGCATGGCTTCTCCATGACAGAATAGGACGCTGTGATGGGTCATTGTCCGGATAATAGTTGACCGGGATTGCCGGATTGATACCTTTGGCAAGGTCACGCTTATACTCCTGATCAAGCGTCATGCGGTCATATTCAGGATGTCCCATTACAAAGACATGCTTTCCGTTGCGTGACATTACTATGTATACTCCGGCCTCCTTAGAGTCAGCAAGTATCTCAAGCTCTTCACAGTTCTTAACTTCTTCGCGGTCAACCGTTGTATATCTTGAATGAGGTGCCATGAAATAATCGTCAAAGCCCCTTACAAGCGGATGCTTCCTGTCAAGCACATGACACTGATATATACCTGAGAGCTTGGCATCAAGAAGATGCTTGCGGATGCCGTATCTGTGATAAAGTCCCGCCTGAGCTCCCCAGCATATATGAAGTGTAGATGTACAGTGTGTATCTGACCAGTCCATTACCTCCGTAAGTTCATCCCAGTAATTGACCTCACTGAACTCAAGCTGTTCAACAGGCGCACCCGTAATTATAAGTCCATCGTAATTATTATTGCGGACATCATCAATCACATTGTAGAACTTATGCAGATGTGATTCTGATGTATTCTTTGACACATGTGACTTCATCTGAAGGAATGTAACATCAATCTGAAGCGGTGTGTTAGACATAGAGCGAAGAAGCTGCAGCTCTGTCTCCTCCTTAATCGGCATGAGATTAAGGACAAGAATCTGCAGAGGTCGTATATTCTGTGTCTGCGCTCTTGTCTCATCCATTACAAATATATTTTCATGTTCAAGTCTTGCCTTAGCTGGCAGATCATTCTGTATCTTTACCGGCATTATTAACACTACCTTTCCAATAATTATTCTTCAATCATCTTAATAAATTCATCTTCCGTTATAACAGGAATTCCAAGCTTGGCAGCAGTCTTATTCTTTGATGATGACGACGTACTGTCATTATTAATAAGATAGCTTGTCTTGCCCGTAACTGAACCTGTAACCTTGCCACCCAGCTTTTCAATAAGCTCCTTCAGTTCGTTCCTGTTTGAATAATGGTTAAGCGAGCCTGTTATGACAAATACCTTATCGGCGAGTACCGCATTCTCACCGGATGCCATCTCCTCTGCCTCAATATCAAGTTCCGCAACAAGTCTGTCGAGTTCCTGTCTGTGCTTATCATCTGCAAAATATGATACAAATGAATCTGCTATAACCTCCCCGACTCCGTCTATGGCACATAGCTCTTCCCTTGTTGCTGACAGTATTCTGTCCAGTGTGCCTGTATTCTTTACAATCATCCTAGCATTGGAAAGGCCTACATTGGCTATTCCAAGGCTGTATATAAGCTTAGGAAGGGTTGTATGTCTCGACCTGTCTATCGCTGCCATCATATTATCATAAGACTTAATACCAAATCCGTCCATATCTATTATCGTATCACGATAATCGTCAAGATGATACAGATCCGCAAATTCATGAAGCATACCATGCTGTATAAACTTCTCGAGAGTTGCCTCCGAAAGTCCGTCTATATTCATCGCATCGCGCGCCACAAAATGCACAAAGCTCTTAACATGCTTAGCTTGGCAGTCCGGATTGGTACAGTACAGTGACTTGGCATCATTAAGGCTTCTGATCTCCGTCTTCATGCCACATACCGGACATGTCTGCGGTATATCCTTAACTCCGCTTCTTGTCAGATTCTTTGCTATCTGCGGTATTATCATGTTGGCTTTGTATACTTCTATTGTATCGCCCACTCCAAGCTCCAGCTCTTCCATAATGCTTATGTTATGGACACTTGCACGGCTTACGCTTGTTCCTTCAAGCTCGACCGGTTCAAATACTGCAACAGGATTAATAAGCCCCGTCCTTGATGCACTCCACTCTATCTCAAGCAGCTTCGTCTGCGCAGTCTCGTCCGTCCACTTGAATGCAAGGGAATTACGCGGGAACTTTGCTGTCATTCCAAGCGAGTCTCCATATGCAATATCATCATACAGTATAACAAGACCATCCGATGGAAAATCATTATCCTTTATTGCATTCTCAAACCATGATACGGTACTTCTCAGATTATCTGCAGTGACCTCTTTGTATTCGACAGTCTGAAAGCCCTGTGAAGCAAGCCACTCAAGCTGTTCTCTGCGTGAATTCTTAAAATCAACGCCGTCCGCCTTAACTAAAGTAAATGCAAAGAAATTAACATTACGTTCCTTTGTAATCCTGCTGTTAAGCTGTCTTACAGATCCACTGCAAAGATTACGCGGATTCTTATACTTAGCTCCCTCTTCCGGAATAAGCTCATTAATCTTCTCAAAATCCGAATATCTTATAACCGCTTCACCACGGAGTATAAGCTCTCCCTTGTACGGAATTGTCACAGGAACATTGGCAAACATCTTAGCATTACCGGTAATAACTTCGCCTACTTCACCATTCCCCCTGGTTACTGCCTTAGTCATCTCTCCGTTATTGTATGTCAGGACGATTGTCAATCCGTCCATCTTCCATGACAGCAGACCTTTCTGACTTCCAAGCCATGATACCAGTTCATCAACACTCTTAGTCTTGCCAAGGCTTAACATCGGCTTCTCATGACGTTCTTTGGGAAGTTCACTTAATACTTCATAACCGACATTGACTGTAGGACTTGATGCAAGAACACATCCGGTCTTCTTCTCAAGTTCAACAAGTTCATCATACAGCGCATCGTATTCGTAGTTTGACATAATCTCCTGTCCCTGCGCATAATATGCCCTGCCTGCTTTATTAAGAATATCAACAAGTTCTTTTATTCTGTCAATGTCCCTGTTCATAGTATTCTCCATTCAACTCATTCAAAATGATAAAATCAATTCCTGTTATCAAGCTGTCTTACAAGCTCGGAATACTCTTCATCCGTGACATCCCTGTAACAGCC
>CAMBEF010000212.1 GCA_945865495.1 uncultured Bacteroides sp.
CGTATGGACGTTCCGTGCTGCGGAGGCATAGAATATGCCGTTAAAAGAGCAATCGAGGCAAGTGGTAAGGATATAGCGCTGCGTGTCATGGTAATCTCAATTAACGGCCAGATTCTGTATTAGATATTATAATTATCTGATTATTAATCTATCTTGTTACGTTATTAAGCCATCTTCTCTGCTTATATCTTAAAGTTGAGAACGGCACCTTGAGTACTTCATCACTTAATAGAAGTACATATACGAGCATCGGTGGCACTTTCAGCACAAATGCCGCAATGGCACCTGCTATTATAGAAAAGCCCCACATGAAGCCGACATCTATAAGCAGTCCGAACTTTGTGTCACCGCCTGCTCTGAATATACCGACAACAAGTACCGTATTGTATGACTGGAAGAATACAAAATATGTCATTACAAACATCATAAGTGACAGATACTCTGATGCCTCGGGCGTAAGTGACATAACTGTCAGAAGCACCGGTCTTACAATAAGAATGACAATCGAACCTATTGCTCCGACAATAAGGCTCAGACGTACAAATCTTGTTCCGTATTCTCTTGCAAGCTCCATCTTTCCTTCGCCTATTACTTTTCCAATCATAATTGCCGTTGCGTTGGCAATTCCAAGTGCAAGCACTACTGCAAGCTGTCTTGCAACCTGTGCAGCAGAATTGGCTGCTGTCATGCTGCTTCCGAGATGTCCGATTATTGCAGTTATTACTGCACACCCGGAACCCCACATAAGCTCATTACACACCACCGGCACAGAGAACTTAACATAGTCCTTAAAGAGCAGATCATCCTTTTTAAAGAATGAAAAGCTGAATCTGAATACCGGGTTGAACCTTCTGTCATACACCACTACTATTATGAATTCAACAACTCTTGCAAGGAACGTTGCACATGCAGCTCCGACTATTCCCATTGCCGGAAGTCCGCACAGTCCAAATATAAATATCGCATTAAATATGATATTTACTATGAGTGATACAAGATATGTTCCCATTGATATCACTACTCTCTCAATACTTCTCATGGTATTGAGATATACCATAGTCATTGATGATATCACATATGACCAGCACACAATCCTCATGTACTTAACTCCAAGCGCCATGACCTCCTCATCATTGGTGAGCAGATGCATAAGCTGCCATGGAAATGCATATGTAACCACTGTAAAAAGTACTGACACCACAAGACCAATCTTAACCGATATTCCGAGTACCTTCTTAATGGCATCAAGATTGCCTTTGCCCCAATATTGGGCTATAAGAACCGACGCACCTGAAGATAATCCGAAGAATATCAGTGTCATTATATACTGCACCTGACCGGCAAGAGAGCTGGCAGCAAGTGCCTTCTCCCCAACCATGCCAAGCATGAACACGTCAGCCGCCGACACTCCGACATTGATAAGATTCTGCATAGCAAGCGGAATCACAAGTGTCGCGACCGCACGGTAAAAACCTTTTAAATCCTGTCGCATGTTAATTTCCCTGATTCGTTATTTTGTAAGTGCTTCAATCCTGTCAAACATTGCTGAAGCATTCTGTATCTTTCCTGCATTACCTACAACACAGAAATAGTCCTGATCGAGAACACACTGGAGAAGGTCCGCAAGCGCTCTTATACTCTGCTCATCTGCATTTATAATCTCATCTCTCTCCTTCTGGTAATCCTCAACCGTCATATGCGTAAGGTATGCACCGAATGAACGTGCTCCGACAGTTACAGGTGTCATCGGTGTATCTATCTCACCGATTGTTCCTATTATAAACTTAGTCATATCACGCTCACTCACCGTAAAGTTCCTTACGAACTCCGGAGCCTTCTCATATATCTCATTAGTCTTTTCCAGATTAGGATCACGGTATGACAGCAGATAACTGTCACCTCCAAAGCCAAAACCGCTCATGCAGCCGTATGCTCCGCCCTTAACACGCACATTTGTCCACAGATAGTCATATGAGAATATAACCTTAAGAACCCTTAATGCTCCTGTGTAATCAAATCCACCCGTCCTGAAGTTACCGCATCTTGCAACGTACTGCACCTGTGATGAACTTGTAAGTCCGAGGCTTTCCTTCTCAGGCTTATAATCCCTTGCCTCAGGCACTGATGGGACATCCGAAAGCTCCTTTGTAAATGCATCAAGCGGTTCAAGAGCCATTCCATATCCCTTATCGTCAGCCGTAAAGCTTACGATAAGATTATCTTTTATGAATATCTTCCTGACAAGCTGTTCAAGCTTTTCTGCGACCTTTTCCTTCTCTTCGTCAAAATTCTTAAGTATTCTGCACACTTCCGTATAATAGCTGTAACCGCGGAGACTGTCAGAATACCACGCTGCCTTGGAGAACTGCTTTGACGCACACAGCATGGCGATACTGTGTCCCGCGCCCGCCATCATTGATTCCATGCGCGATTTACCCATATCAAGAATCTCTTTAAGGCGCTTATAATCACCAAACTTTGTCGTGAACAGCATTTCATTTACAAGTGAAAATGCATCTGCTGCATTCTCATAGAGAACCTTTGCCTTTGTCTCAAAGCGTACATTTACAATGTCAAAATCCTTCTTATCGGAATATACTGCCGCACTTGTGTATATACCGCCCGTCTTAAGATTAATCTGTGTACTCAGGTCAGCATAGCCGTAATTCTCCGTATCCATAAGTCCAAGCACTCCGGATAGTATTCCTATATAAGGAATGTCTTCCTGACGGACATTACGACAGTCAAATGACAGAAGTATATATGAAATCCTGTTTGTAAATATATTGTGCCTTATTACCTTTACACCATTGCTCTCATTCTCATCAATATACAGCGGTGCTGCTTCCTTCTTAATATCAGATATTGAAAGCATAGGTATTGTCTTAAGCTCTTCCTGTGAGCTTGGCTCTTCCTGATATTTCTTAAGCGCAGCAGTACTTTTAACAATGTCATCAATCTGTTCATCCGTAAGTGATGCCTTATATGCCGCAAGCCTGTCACTGACCTGCTTCTCCTGACTCTGTGTAAGATTAGCTTTAGGGTTAAGCACAAGCAGCGATGCATGGTTATTATCAAGCAGATATTCCCTGATTATATTCTCAAAATATCCGCTTTCTGAATTAACCTCACGCTTAAGCTCATCAAAAGTTGCTCCTGCGCTAATATGCATAAATGGCTCATTATCGTCATATAGCCAGCTGTCCATTAACTGCAGGCCATACATAAGCCCCTTAGGAAACTGTCCAAAATCAGCTTCACGGTATCTGAATTCGTATACATTAATTCCGGCAAGAAGCGTATCCTTGTCTATTCCTTCTTCTGCCATCTGCTTAAGAACGTCCTTTATAATTCTGACGAATTCTTCCTTCTTCTCTGCCGAAGCACCTCTTGCAATAACTGAATATACGGGCTGTAGAATTGAGTTCTCATAAGAACTGTATACATCAGTTCCTATTCCGTTATCAAGAAGCGCCTGCTTTAATCCGGCTCCCGGTGCCATTACAAGAGCATAATCAAGCACCTGCATTGCAAGATAAAGCTTGGCATCAAGCGAAGTTCCGACTACTGTGTTATATGAAAGATAAGCATTATCCTCAAGCGGCTCATCCTCTGTGACAGCATAATCATGCTCAACATAAGCCGGTCTGTCAAATGCCTTCTGTATTCCTATGGCAGACTCATCTTCTATTCCCGGAACGTCTGCCTTGTCAAATGCTGACAGATACTGCTCATCAAGATATCTGAGTCTTTCTTCCATATCCATATCGCCATACAGATATATATAGCTGTTGGCAGGATGATAGAATGTTCTGTGATACTCAAGATATTCATCTCTTGTAAGTTCCGGTATCTTCTCAGGGTCTCCGCCTGACTCGCAGCTGTATGTTGTGTCAGGAAACAGCGACTGGAATGTGTATCTTGAGAGAAGTTCATCCGGTGATGAATATGCTCCCTTCAACTCGTTGTATACAACACCATTGTACTTAAGATCAACCTCCGCATTGACAAGATCGTAATGCCAGCCCTCCTGA
>CAMBEF010000213.1 GCA_945865495.1 uncultured Bacteroides sp.
CTCCAAGATCACCATGCAGAGCTTCTACAGCCCATTTTTCAAACTGGATATATAGAGGCTGGTCATCTCCCATCTTAGTTGTAAGCGCTGCTACGTCTTCGGGTGTGGCATCCGAGCCGAGCATAAGCTCGGCCGGATTACCCGGGATCATATGTATTATGAAGAATACCAGCACTGCCACAACTATGACTACAGGTATACCCTTGAGGATTCTTTTAACAGCATATCCTAACATATGCACCCTCCATTCCGGATTACTCGTTAATCCATACGTTCCAGTAATATGGTTCTGAACCGCTGTATGTTGCGTTCATTATATTCTTGGCAACAATTGTACAGTTCTTTCTTTCACCAAATGTAATTACAGGTACTTCATCATAGATAAGGTCTGTCATCTCTTTCCAGAGACCTATTCTTGTCTGTGCATCTGTTGTCGCATTCATCTTGTTAATAATATCTGTCTTCTTCTCAGATACCCATTCACCAGGCCATGTATCTCCAAGGAATGCCATCATTGAGCAGTCTGCCTTGGCTGTAAATCCAACAGCAAAGATATCATACTTTGAAGGATCCTTTCTTACTGTGTAAAGTGTTGCCTGATCCATTGTCTGAAGGTCTACATTCATGCCGATTGAACGCATTGCATTGGTTACAATCATTGCTGTCTCATAGTAGTAACCTGTTGTGTCTGTAATATATGTTACTGTTTCTCCGTTATATCCTGACTGTGCAAGAAGCTCCTTTGCCTTGCTCAGATCCTTCTGGTTATATTTGCTGTTATCGCAATAGTAAGCTGAACCGATAGGTGTCCATGAACCTGTAAGATCATAAAGTTCCTTTGTATTGAATGCACCAAGCATTACCTGATCCATATCAAGTGCTGCAAGTATTGCCTGACGTACAAGCTTGTTAGAACATACGCCCTGTGCCTTGTTGAACACGAGTGCCGGCTTTGTACCATCTGAGATCATCTCAACCTTAAAGTTAGGATCATCCTTAAGTGATGCATACGCACTGTAATCTGCAAGTCTGTAAAGATCATACTGTCCTGATACAAGGCCGTTCATCTTGGCATCTGAATCTGATGCAAACCAGAAACATATCTTATCGCAGTATGCATACTTGTTACCTGCAGGACCACCGCATGTATTGCCTGTTGCCTTATAATCAGTGTAGCGCTCTGTCATTACATATGCATCTGACTTCCACTCAACAAGCTTGTAAGGACCTGTACCGATAATCTTTGAGTTATCTGTTACTGCTGATGTAGGGAATTCCTCGCATACTTCCTTAGGCATTACATATGCTCCCTGATATTCATAAGCAAGTGCATATATTGCTGCTGAAGCAATAGACTTGAACTTAATAACTGTTGTCTTATCATCTGTTGCTGATATTGAATCCATATACTTGCCGACATAAGACTTACCAAATGAAATGTTCTCTGCCCATCTCTTAATAGAAGCAACTACATCTTCTGCATTAACTGTATCTCCATTATGGAACTTGATTCCATCTCTTAATGTAAGTGTAAGTGTGAGCTGGTCATCACTGTATTTATAAGAACAAAGACCTGTCTGAGGTGTTCCTGTCTCATCAAGAGCAAGCACTGTCTCAAATATGTGTCTTGACATTGGCTCATCAACCGATTCAAACATAGGATCAAGTGAACTTACTGTTCCTGTTGTAACATCAAGCTGTCCACCATACTTTGGCTCCCCTGCATCCGCAGAAGAATCAGAACCGCTTCCTGATGAGCCGCATCCTGTAAGTGCCATTACCATTACCATAAATAATGCAATTAAACTGGTGATTTTTTTCTTCATAGAACTTTCCTCCTTTTTATCTGTACGGGGTTTCATTTTCATGTTCGCGGCGGGTGTTCAACTTATATCAATCATTGGATCCGGCAAAAAAGCGCATGTCCAATCCCTTTATTCAATGGATTACAATTCACAGATCCATATGCTGTCCGGGTATGTACATGCGCCTTTGCATAATCAATATAATGTTGTAAAAAAAGAGCCGCCATAAATACAGAACACACACTGTCTGTAATCATGTCGGCTCGAACGAACATATCTGTATTATATCCACATGATTTTTTTTGTCAATAATTTTTGACGAATTTAATCATACCCATTTTGTTATATGTTCATATAAAAGTTGATATTTGTTGTTTTGAATCCGCCGTGCTATTCTTCCTTTATCATCAGATAAGTATTTGATGAATCATAACTTCATAACGATCGACTCGAACGATCAATCCTTTTCCGGCAAAGACGTCATATATATGATATCTTTGCCCTTTTATTTTTGTAACTTACTGACAACATCATAATATAAGGAGGCAAAAAAGTGACATTACTTAAAAATGGTGATGGCATCAGATGGCCCGGCGGCAAACGTATAGCTGCCATGGTTACTTTTGATTTTGATGCCGAATTACTGAGATACTCTGCAGGTGGCAGGGAAGCTACTGCATTTCCCGACTATTCAAGAGGCCAGTACGGTCCACGCGAAGGCCTTGCCAGATGTCTCAAGGTTCTTGATGAGCAGAATATCCGCTCTACATTTTTTATTCCCGGATACATTGCCCTCAGATATCCAAGTGAAGTTACTTCTATTATAGAAGCCGGACACGAAATAGGATACCACGGATATATGCATGATGAGCGTCTCGATATTACCCGTGACGAGGAACTTGAAAATATGAAAAAAAGCCGCAGTATCCTTGAGAAAATGTATGGCCGCAGGATAACAGGACACAGAGTTCCTTTCAATTCATTCCATACTTTTTCATACGAGCTTATGCAGGAAGAAGGCTTTTTGTACAGCTCTGCAATGCAGGATTGCGATTATGCTTATCTTAAAAATACTTCCAATCCGGAACATCCTGTTGTGGAGCTGCCAACAGATCACTGCCTTGATGATTTTACATATTTTTATTTTTCTTATAATTTCCCGGGCAAACAGAGCAACCGGGATGTTGACGATGTATTTTCAATCTGGAAAGACGCTTTTGACGAACTTGCAGATGAGGGAGACAAAATATTTGTACTTAAACTTCATCCGCAGCTCATTGGCAGGGCAAGCCGCGTACGCATGCTTTCACACTTCATTACTTATATGAAAGAACATGGTGCATGGATTGCCACATGTGAGGATGTTGCTTCCTATGTTAAGGAACATTCTTCAATCCGGTACTAAAAGGAGGAATTGCAGCAGATGATATGGCCAGATAACAAACGTATTGCACTTATGGTGGCATTTGACATTGATGCAGAGACCATGTGGTTCCGCAGAGGAATGAATATGCCGCACGGAATCGACTGTACAAAGCACATGGTTGCCATGTCGTGCGGTCTTTATTCAACTAAGCAGGCTCTCCCGAGAATTATGAAAATGCTTGATGACGAAGATATCAAAGCTACATTTTTCACTCCGGCATATATTGCAGAGCTTCATCCTGACACTATTAAGGCTCTCGCCGATGCCGGACATGAGATTGCCTACCATGGATACCAGCATGAAGTATATGACACTTATGAAAAGCAGGATGCAAACATGACAAAAAGTGAGCGCATCCTTGAAGAAATTACCGGAAAAAAGCCGGTAGGAGACAGAGCACCTAATGGAAAATTATATGATTACAGTGACCGCCTGTGGCTTGAACACGGTTATATATACAGTTCTAACTGGCGCGACTGTGATGGTCCGTGTCTGCACAGTATTGACGGAAAGGATATTCCTGTAGTTGAACTGCCAAAAGATTCGATATTCGATGACACTGCCTATGATATGTATACCATTCTTCCACCGGCACACAATGAGCTTATAAACGGAAGGACTATGACTAAGATATGGCGTGATGAATTCGACGCTCTTGCAGACGAAGGACGCATGCTCAATCTTG
>CAMBEF010000214.1 GCA_945865495.1 uncultured Bacteroides sp.
AAGGTCAGCAATCAGATATAGTATTCTGCCATGCATGATTAAGCGGCCCCCTTCCTTTGCCGAGATTAAGTCCTGCCTTAATCGCACCGGTAAGATATGCCTTGGCTTTTCTTACCGCTTCCGGCATATCTGCTCCTTTGGCAAGCTCACTGGCAATTGCCGAAGACAATGTACATCCTGTTCCGTGTGTATTAGGATTATCCACAAACTCAGCTTCAAACCACTGTGTCTGTCCACCGTGATATAAAAGATCAGCAGCCACATTGGCACTGTCTTCTATGCAATTAGCGCCTGTATTGGCAAGATGCCCGCCTTTTATAAGAACAGCGCCGTCAAAGCTTCCTGCTATTATGCCTGCGGCCTTAATCATGTCCGCCTTGGAAGCTATCTTCATTCCCGCAAGACATTCAGCCTCAGGAATATTAGGCGTTATAATATCCGCAAGAGGCATAAGCACATTGATAAGCGCATCTGAGGCATCATCATCAAGGAGTCTGTGTCCGCTCGTTGATACCATTACAGGGTCAAGGACTATATTTTTCATTGCATTCTTTTTTATTGAAGCTGCAACACATTCCACAATCTGTGAATTGGCAAGCATGCCTATCTTAACGGCATCAGGAAAAATATCATCACACACTGCATCTATCTGAGCACTTATCATATCACATGGAAGTGCAAGCGCAGCATTAACTCCACACGTATTCTGTGCCGTTATTGCCGTTATTGCGCTCATTCCAAATGTGCCAAGCTCCGTCATAGTCTTTAAGTCTGCCTGTATGCCTGCTCCGCCGCTGCTGTCGGAACCGGCAATTGTCAACACTGTTTTCATATATTTCTCCGTTTATCACTCATCAAAGATACTTACAATCTCGCCATCAAGGATTCTGTTCATATTCTTAACTGCACAGAAGTTGCCGCACATTGAACATGTATCTTCCTTCTCCGGCTGTGCCTCTGCACGATATCTTCTCGCCTTCTCGGGATCCATACTGAGCTTGAACTGTTCTTCCCAGTCGAGCTTCTTACGTGCAACGCCCATTGCATCATCCCAGTCTCTTGCGCCCTTAACACCTTTGGCAATATCTGCCGCATGGGCTGCTATTCTTGCTGCAATAATTCCTTCCTTAACGTCACTGAGATCAGGAAGACGAAGGTGCTCTGCCGGTGTGACATAGCACAGGAATGATGCTCCGCTCATTGCTGCAATTGCTCCGCCGATTGCAGAAGTAATGTGATCATATCCCGGTGCAACATCCGTAACAAGAGGTCCAAGTACATAGAATGGTGCTCCATGGCAGAGTGTCTGCTGTATCTTCATGTTAGCTGCAATCTGATCCATCGGCATATGTCCCGGTCCTTCAATCATTACCTGTACATCCTTCTCCCATGCTCTCTTGGTAAGCTCTCCGAGTGTAATAAGCTCCTCAATCTGTGAGGCATCGGTTGCATCCTTAAGGCATCCCGGACGACATGCGTCGCCAAGACTTAACGTAACATCATATTCACGGCATATCTCAAGTATATCGTCAAAATGTTCATAGAACGGATTCTCTTTGCCTGTCATCTCCATCCATGCAAATATTATTGAACCGCCTCTTGATACAATATTCATAAGTCTCTTGTTGCGTTTGAATTTTTTCGCTGTTTCCTTATTGATTCCGCAGTGGATTGTCATAAAATCAACTCCGTCTTCAGCGTGCATACGCACAATATCAAGCCACTCCTCCGTTGTTATATCCTTCAGTGCCTTGTGATAATATACAACTGCATCATAGATAGGAACCGTTCCTATTATCGCAGGACACTCTTTTGTAAGCTTTGAACGAAAAGCTCTTGTATCACCATATGAGCTCAGATCCATTATGGCTTCAGCACCCATTGAAACTGCCTCATTCACCTTCTTGACCTCTGTATCAAGATCTTTGCAGTCTCTTGATATACCAAGATTTACATTAATCTTAGTCTTAAGCATTGAACCGATTCCGTTAACATCTATGCTCTTATGCTCTTTATTACATGGAATAATTACCTTTCCTTCTGCAACCAATGCCCTGAGTTCCTCAGGCTGCATGTTCTCTTTTTTGGCAACGGTCTCCATCTGTGGAGTTATAATTCCCTGTCTTGCCGCATCCATCTGTGTTGTGTAACTCATATTTTCCTCCATTTCTGCGCATTTTTATGCGCATTCTGACATACATCTACCAATATCCGCATGCTGTTACAAAACTACATGTATCACCGGGTCTGGCTTAATATCAGCATAAAAAAAGACATATCAATAGCCGATATGTCTTAAAAATTTTCCTACATCGGCATTATCCGTATCAGGTTCGTGGGTCGAAGCTCACATCTTCCTCTCAGCCTGTAATACAAGCTCCCCAAATTCTGTATAGTATTAATTTGAAATTATTATAATATTTCTCTCAGCTTATGTCAACCAATCAGATTAATTGCGATTCCGCACAGCACACCGATTCCATATACAAGTGCTATAATCTTTGCATTATCGCGCCATTGGTCATTGACCCTGCAAAGAACAAGTATGCCTACTCCTGCTCCTGTAAGAAGTCCCGCCATCATAGAACCAAAACTCAGTACTCCCTGCAGAGAAAGCTGTGTAATATCCACGGAAGCCGCGCAGTTAGGTATAAGTCCCACCAGCGATGTTACAACAGGCCCCATGAACGGTCTGTCGAGTATAAATGATGCAAGCGTCTCCTCGCCCACTGCTGCAAGCACTGCATTAAGCGCAAGTGATACGATAAGCACAAACACGGTTATGACAAGTGTGTGCTTAAGTGCTGACTTTACTATACTCTTCTCACAATGGCAATGATCATGTTCACATACATGACTGATTCCGGCCTCTATCTTGTCAACCTGCCTGCTGCGGCCTGCCACAAGCGAAGCAACAGCATCAATTACAAATCCGGCCACCATTCCTATCACAATCTTAAGTCCAAGTATCGAAAGCATCATGCTCACCGGAACTTTTTCAGATATCATTATAGGAAGCATCTCGTCAGACGTTGAAAGATATATTGCAACAAGCGTTCCCATCGTTATAATCTTGCCGGCATACAGATTAGACGCCGCTGCCGAGAATCCGCACTGTGGAATTGCACCGAGCAGCCCGCCCAATAACGGACCGAACCTGCCTGAATTTTTAATTACCGCCTTTGTCTTTTTACTTGTACGGTGTTCAAGCCATTCCATAAGCAGATACGTTATAAAAAGAAACGGCACAAGTTTGGCCGTATCAACAAAGGCATCCAGAATTATATCAAGTACTGTGTCTAACATTATCACTATCTCCATAAAACATCTACATTAACATATACGCGCATGCGCTCATTGTATCATGTACATTATATGCCTGTCAATTTGCATAATATACCTTGTATATAATGAATCATCACAGCTCTTATTGCTCATAATACTCATATCAAATTATGCGGAGGTATGAATTGGCTGCTGTATGTGAAACAAAAGGGCATATTTTCCAGCTTTTCTGGATATTTATAATAGGCTGCGTCCTTGGTGACATTATAGAAACTATTTATTGTTTTGTAGTTACAGGCGGAACCGTAATGAACCGCAGCAGTGTTCTGTATGGACCATTCAGCATCGTCTGGGGTGCCGGAGCCGTACTCATAACGATATTCGCCATAATCCTTAACCGCATCCGTTTTGACACCCGTTCTGTCCGTGGCAGGATTATCATATTCATTACGGGTGGGATTATCGGTGGTATCCACGAATATGTTGCAAGCTGTGTAACCGAACTTTTTACCGGTGCAGTTCACTGGAACTACTCCGATATGGCTTATAACATCAGTGGACGCACTAATCTTCTGTTCTGCTTCTTCTGGGGTATAGCAGCACTGATATGGGTAAGATG
>CAMBEF010000215.1 GCA_945865495.1 uncultured Bacteroides sp.
GCAGATGACACCGGCTTCCAGACTGTTCAGGCACTTTATGCCATAGGCTCCGGCGGACTGTTCGGTAAAGGTCTTGGTAAGAGTCTTCAGAAACTCGGATTTATTCCGGAGGCACAAAATGATATGATATTCTCAGTAATATGTGAGGAGCTTGGACTTTTTGGTGCGTTATGTGTGCTTATTGTATTCGGGCTTATGCTCTGGAGATTTGTATATATCGCAACCAACTCACCTGATCTTACAGGGTGCCTTCTGGTTGTGGGTGTATTTGCACATATAGCAATTCAGGTAATTCTTAATGTTGCGGTTGTAACAAATCTTATACCTAACACGGGAATTTCACTTCCTTTTATAAGTTACGGAGGTACCTCGGTATTGTTCCTTATGGCAGAGATGGGAATTGTGCTTAATGTATCAAGCAGGATTCGCATGGAGGTCTAGAAAGCTGCAGTCTGCAACGGAGTAACAAAAGACCGTATGTCTGCATAATATAGTATATAGTATGTACTCAGGCAGACGGAGGTCAGAATTTGAAATGTATAAAGGTCAGTCCGGGAGGCCGGCTTGAGGGAAAGCTATCAGTTCAGGGCTCTAAGAATTCAGCACTGCCGGTAATGGCAGCGGCACTTCTGCATGACGGATTCACAATTATAAAAAATTGTCCCAGAATAACGGATGTAGACTGCATGGCACTTCTGCTTACAAGCGCCGGATGCAGGGTGTTCTGGCAGAACAATATGCTTGTGATTGATGCAAAAGATGCCGGCCCGGTGAAGATAAGTGAAGAACTTGCAGGCAGAATAAGAGCATCAATACTTTTTATGGGGGCAATGTTCGGAAGATTCGGCGAGAGTGACATGCCGCTTCCGGGAGGGTGCAGAATTGGCAGAAGGCCGATAGATATGCATATAAAAGCAATGCAGAGTCTCGGGGCATGCTGCCGGTTGGATGACGGAAGGATAAGCTTTACTTCGGCAAAGCCTGTGGCAGCTGATATTCATTTTGATAAAAAAAGTGTAGGAGCGACGCAGAATGCAATTCTTGCGGCTGTACGTGCTAAAGGGATTACTGTCATTGAGAATGCTGCTGTTGAGCCGGAAGTGTGTGAACTGTGCATGGCACTGTGCAATATGGGAGCTGACATAAAAGGTATCGGCACTCACATAATAACCGTGACAGGAGTAAGCGAGCTGTTTGATTCTGTGTATGAGATAAGGCCGGACAGAATAGTTCTCGGAACATATATGGGAGCAGTGGCAGCGTGCGGTGGGGATGTAATCGTAGATAACTGCACACCTTATATGGCACATGGCTTTCTTGATGTTATGACTGCGATTGGTGTTGCCTGTAATGTATATGAGGAGACAACTGCTGCAGGAAGGCGTACCGGAATGCATATTGTGATGAAGGAACGGCCGCATCCGGTGAACTATATTGCAACTGCACCGTATCCGGGATTCCCTACCGATATGCAGCCGATAGTTATGGCGGTATTAAGTACGGCATCGGGAGAATCGCTTATTGCGGAGAATATTTTTGAAAACAGGCTCGCGGTGGCAAAGCAGCTTAACAGAATGGGAGCAGACATAATAATATGTGATAACAGCCTGGCTAAGATAAAGGGTGTTCCGAAGCTGAGAGGGGCATCTATGCAGGCTCAGGATTTAAGAGCGGCAGCAGGGCTTCTTGTAGCTGCACTTGCGGCAGAGTCAGAATCGGTTATATGCAATGCAGAATATATCCTGCGCGGATATGAGAATATATCACGGGATCTTGCACTGATTGGTGCAGAAGCTGTTATAGAACATGGGGCAGATTATGAAGAGGAAGTTCAAAAGGAAAAATGAAAAAAAGCATATCTGGGTAATACTCCTTATTATAATTGTGACTGCTGCGGCGATTGTTGGGGCGGCAGCAGTGATATTCAGGGTTAATACCATAGAATACATAGGTGATGACCATTATTCGGATGAAGAGCTGACCGAAAAACTTTTTAATGGCAGCAACCCGAATGCACTGCTGTATTTTCTGGTAGGGCAGCGTAACCATAAAGAGATTCCCTTCATTCAGAAGTATGAGGTAGAGATACAGTGGCCGTCTAAGATGGTTGTTACGGTATATGAAAAACCGGTTATAGGATATGTAAGTTATATGGGCTGCAATATGTATTTTGATAAGGATGGTACTGTTGTTGAAAGTTCTACAAGAGTGCTTGCGGGAATACCAATGATAAGCGGTCTTAAGTTCAGCAGTATTGTGCTTGGCTCAAAGCTTGATGTCGGCAATTCAGAGATATTCGGACGAATACTTGAGCTTACCCAGGCATTTGACAAATATGACATAACATCGGACAAGATATACTTTGACAGCCAGGGAGATGTTACACTTACAATTGGTAGTGTCAGGGTTATGCTTGGTAACTGCGACAACCTTACGGACACGCTGTTTGAGTTGAAGCAGATTATGCCAAAGCTTGCCGGCCGTAAGGGCACACTTCATATGGAGGATTTTACCGAAGATAAAAAGTCAATAATCTTTGAGAAAGATTAAAAAATTTAGATAAATGTTTCCAAAAAAATGCGTAAACAAGCGAAAAAATATGTTGATATTTTACAGGATTAATTATATTATATAGATTGATGGTATTTTCAATTCTGTCAGTACTATCTATAATATTTTTTCGATTGCATAAATATATCATAAATATATAGCCGTAGGCTTATCATAGGAGCCGCAGGCAGGTCAGGAGGATTGAACCTTGTTAGAAATCACAACTAATGAACAGGATCAGAATGCTAAGATTATAGTAATAGGAGTTGGTGGAGCAGGTAATAATGCCGTTAACAGAATGATTGACGAGCAGATTACAGGCGTTGAATTCATCGGAATTAATACAGATAAGCAGGCACTTCAGTTCTGCAAGGCACCTAATACAATTCAGATTGGTGAGAAGCTTACCAAGGGACTTGGAGCCGGAGCACAGCCGGAAGTTGGTGAAAAGGCTGCTGAAGAGAATATTGAGGAATTAAAGCAGGCTATTCAGGGCGCAGATATGGTATTTGTAACATGCGGAATGGGTGGCGGAACCGGAACCGGAGCAACTCCTGTCGTAGCAAAGATTTCTAAGGAACTTGGAATACTTACTGTCGGAGTAGTAACGAAGCCATTCAAGTTCGAAGGCAAGGCGAGAATGAATAATGCAATGTCAGGTATAGACAAGCTTAAGGCTAACGTTGATACACTGATTGTTATACCTAATGACAAGCTCCTTCAGATCGTAGATAAGAAGACAACAATCCCGGATGCACTTAAGAAGGCAGATGAAGTCCTTCAGCAGGCAGTACAGGGAATTACAGACCTTATTACAGTACCGGGACTTATCAATCTCGACTTCGCGGATATTAAGACAGTCATGGTGGACAAGGGTGTTGCACATATCGGTATCGGTACGGCAACAGGAGATGATAAGGCTATTGAAGCTGTTCAGCAGGCTGTTACAAGTCCTCTTCTTGAGACTACAATTGAGGGTGCATCACATGTTATTATCAACATTTCAGGTGATATCAGCCTTATTGAAGCCAATGAAGCTGCTGAATATGTTCAGAATCTTACAGGTGAGTCAGCTAATATTATATTTGGTGCAATGTACGATGATTCGCAGGAAGATACATGCAGCATTACTGTAATTGCTACAGGTATTGAAGAGAAGAGCAGTGTTGATGTGAATAATGTTATGGCTAATCTTAAGTCATCAGTTAAGAAGCCTGCCGCAACAACATATGCACAGCCGTCAGCACAGCAGCCGGCAGAACGCACATCAGGTACAGGTATGCAGGATCCAAGACCTATT
>CAMBEF010000216.1 GCA_945865495.1 uncultured Bacteroides sp.
TGCGTGAGGCAATGTCAGAGCTTTGCGGAATTGGTGAAGTACCGGCAGATGCTTCGGTTCTCGTACAGTGCCAGCAGGCAGCAATTGATATTGGCAGCTACATAGAAAAAGTCAAAGGTGAAGATAATCATTCCGGCAGAATCGCGGTAGCTGCAATTGAGCAATATTGTGAGATACTGTTCAGACTTTATAATGCCGTCACACAGCCTGATAATTCCGGCAGATGCGTAACTGAATTACAGGCTTACGAAGAATATGTGTCAGCACTTGGTGATATGAAGTCTGCGGTACAGAGTCAGATTATTGACAGAAAGCTTGTTGCATTTGTTACAGATAATCCACTAAGATGGAAGGAACTTCAGCCTCTGTATGATTATTATAATAACATTGACAATACAGAAGCCGTTGTTATTCCACTTCCGGTGCTTGCCAAGAATCTGTATGGCGAGGTGGTTTCGGGGCGTGAAGAATGGAGCAATGACAGAAGAGAAGAATATCCTGACGGACTTAATACAGTGGCATGGGACAGTATTGATATGCATATGCTGAAGTTTGATACAATAATAATACAGAATCCATATGATGAATGGAATCCGTATATTACTGTGCCTGCAGCATTTTATTCAGCTAAGCTTATGCAATATACAGACTGTCTTACATATGTAATGCCATGCGGTGTTAATGATTTTACAGAGGCTGATGTTAACGACATGTACGGCCTTAAGTATAGTCTTGCGATGCCGGGGGCTGTATATGCAGACAGAATTATAGTTCATTCGGAAAAGATGAAGAAGCTGTATGCAGAGTATCTTGGGAATTTTGCGGCGGGTACTGATGAAGCTGAATGGTATCGGAAGCTTGTATGTGATAATGAGATGTATCAGAACACAGAATCCGGAATTGAAGGGACACAGACAGCCGGCCGAAAGAAGCTGCTATATTGTATAGGCGAGAATGAATTTGCCGAGGGAGCAGGTTATGCGCTTGATAATATCAGCAAAAGAATCAGCACAATGGCGGGATATACAGATAAGATGGATATAATTGTATGTACTTATCCATACAGCATTGAAGACTGGGATATATGCACCGGGGAACAAAAAGAGGAGTTTCGCAGAATCATTGATGATTCGGAGCAATCGGGGCATGTATCATTCTGTGATTTCAGAAATGTTGATATAAGCTGTATAACAGCTTATTATGGCAGCCCGTCTCCGCTTATATGCAGATTTACAGAGCAGCACAAACCTGTTATGATTTCTGCGTCGGAGCGTATGTGATGACGGTAAGATAGAAGAATCGGAACCTTGCTAATGGCAGGAATGGAGTGAAAGATGAAAAAATTAGAAAAAATGCTTACTGGTATAGTCTGGTTTATTTTTATATGTGTAATCGGGCTGCTTGCAATACTCAGCATATTTAAAACAACATTCATTGCTGAGGCGGAAACTGTTACATTCAATAATGGATACTGGTATATTCATATTTTAATATTGGCGGTGCTGATTTTTATTATGAAAATCAGGGCAGGGAAAAATGTAGCAGAAATAGAAGCAGAACCACAAAACGAAGAACAGCCCCAAAACGGACATGCACAGAACAGGGCATTGAAGGATGGCGTGTTCTGGGCAGTAATCATAGCGGTTAACGCATGCATATCTGTTATCTGGATACTTGCAACACGGATGTATCCTGCTGCAGATCAGGAGACGCTTGTTAAGATAGCCGCTGATATGCGCAATGGAGTCTACAGTGCATGGCAGCCGGGCGGGTATATGTTCTTATATCCGTTTCAGAACGGAATGCTGTTGCTGATATATGTTATATCCTGCATATTTACCGATAATACATATCTTGCGGCCCAGTTCGTTAATATACCGTTTTGTATTCTCGGAATTATAGCATCATCAATGTGTGTATATAAGCTTTTTAAGAGCAAAAAACTAATGAGAATTACTGCAGTATTAATGACATTATGGTTACCGTTTGCAATGTATAACACATTTATATATGGAACTGTACCGGGATTTGCACTTATGATGAGTGCTTATTGGATAACATTATCATATTTTGAAAAAAGAGATGTGTGGAAGATAGTTGCAGCTTCGGTTCTTGCTGCATTATCAGTTATATTAAAGTCTAACTACAGTATAATGCTGATAGCCCTTATAATTCTTATAGCTATGGATATTATAAGAAGATGTAATATAAGGAGCATAGCATTTATAATAATGCTTGTTGTTACACTTGCGGCAGGCAAATATATATGCAACAGAATTACGGAGCGTATAACCGGTACTAAGACACCTGAAGGTGTGCCGAAGATAGCATGGGCAGCAATGGGAATCAGCGGCGATTATGGCTGGTGGGATGGTTATAACATATATATATACGGAGTTAACAGGTATGACGCAGAACTGGCAAAAGAAGGTTCGTGGGAAAGAATTAATCTGCGTATAGAACAGTTTAAACAAAAACCATTATCATTCGGCAAGTTTTTTGCAGGTAAAATAGTTTCGGAATGGTGTGACCCTACGTTTCAGTCTGTGTCGATACAGAATTCAAGAAGTTCCTCGATTGAACAGAGCAGATTTGTGAAATCTTTCATGAGAGATGAAGGGATTGTTTCACACATATACAGGTTTATTCTTGATATATTCCAGACTCTTGTATATGCAGGCACATTTGCATGGCTGTGGTATGGAAGGAAAAATATCACTTTTGAACAGATGATATTGGGCATATGTCTTATTGGAGGTTTCCTGTTCCATATTGTCTGGGAAGCAAAAGGTCAGTATACAATGGTATATTTCCTGCTGATTATTCCGTATGCGGTTGAGGGCTGGAGACGCTTGACGCTGCAAAACAATAATGCTATCATTAAAAAGTTAAGGCTATGAATCAGAAGACCTTAACACAGGTACGGTTTGAAGATACTGTATATGCTGTAACAGCCGCGCGTAGCTTGTGAAATGCGGGTATTGCAGTATTGATATGTATCGGAGATTAATAGGGAACCCGGTCGGAATCCGGGACAACCGCCATTACTGTATTTGGCGCAGAGTGCATACTGAAGAGTGCATCCTGCGGTCTGCCTATCCATTAGCATGTATGTGCTGAGAAGGAAGCAGCGTAAACCATAAGTCAGGAGACCTGCCGTACGCCACGTATTAATATACGTGGAGAAGTGTAGGACACTTTCTTGGGCAATGGGAGAAAAGGAGAAAATTAAACATGAGAAGATTTAAGAAAATCGCGGCACTTGCGCTTGCGGCAGTCATGACTCTGTCACTTGCTGCCTGCGGCAATGCCAGCACTAACGTTTCCAATAATTCAGGAAGCGTATCAGACGCAGCACAGTATAATGGTAAGCTTGAATTCGACCATTCAATGGAGCTTACTTATGCTAAGAATTTTTCTGTAGATTACTATAAGGGCGGCTATAAGCTTATCAAGGTTAAGGACCAGGGAAGCTTTCTGGTTGTACCTGAAGGAATGAATGTTCCGGCAGACCTTGATAAGGATACATATGTATTGCAGCAGCCTGTCACAAAGATTCTTGTTTCATCAACACCGACAATATCACTTATCAACGCTATCGGTGCTCTCGATGCAGTTTCACTTACAACTAATGATGTAGATACATGGTACATAGATAATGTTAAAAAGCAGATGAATGAGGGTAAGCTTAAGTATGTAGGCGAATATACAAAGCCTGATTATGAGCTTATTACTGCAACAGGAACTAATTTTGCAATATTCTCTGCAATGCTTAAGGATGACGTTAAGGCTCAGCTTGAGCAGCTTGGCATCAAGATTCTTGTAGACCA
>CAMBEF010000217.1 GCA_945865495.1 uncultured Bacteroides sp.
CCTAATGATGTCATAATTCTTACCTCCGTCAGTTTTATACGCGCTTTTGCGCAATTATAAAATGCATCATATGATAAATATTATCAGATGATACCCGTATATTATCTGCGGAGTAAGGTTAGAATATTCACTTCAGAATCTTAAATTCCTTATAATACTTAAAAATAGCTTTGGCAAGAATCTTATCCCTTGCGATATACTTATTATCCCAGTAGCGGGAGTCAAGTGAGCTGTTACGGTTATCGCCCATGGCAAAGTAATGGCCTTCGGGAACAATATAGCGCTGGTAATCAGATACGGCAGCCATGGGCTCCCTTATATACGGCTCATCAAGAATCTGGCCATTTACATATACATGAACAACGCCGTCGCCATCAGGCATAATCTCAATCATGTCACCCGGAAGTCCGATTATTCGCTTAACATATGTCTCTGTCTCATCGTCAGGAAATTTGAATATGATTATATCGCCACGTTGGGGGTCAGAGAACTTATAAGACAGACGGAAGCCGATAAGTCTGTCATGTTCCATTATTGTATCACGCATCGAGCCGGTAGGAACTTCAGCATTGACAATGATAAATGTGTTGCACAGAAATGCAATGACAGCAGCAAGAACAAGAATCTTAATATAGCTTAAGACTTCACTCCAGAAGTGACCGCCGGATTCGCCGGCATCACCCGATGCTTTTGGCTTAGATGACTTTTTCTTTGCCGGAGTTTTATTATCATTAACACTAAGAACTTCTGCTGCATCAGTAAAAGATGCAGCAGAAGAAGCTGAGGTGGCATTGCGCTCAAGTGCCAGATCAAGGTCAAGCTCACCGGAACGCATGCGTTCACTCACGCGTCCATGCTTAAGCTCACGTTTTGGCTCATGCGTTGCTTCATTCAATGCGGCATGCGTTGATTCGTTTGCTGTTTCATGCATGGTTTCAGTGCCGGCCTGATATTTATTAGAAGGTGTTGCCATTATCAATTCCTCATTTCAAAATCAAAATAAATAGGCTGGAGTATTACTAACTCCAACCTACTCAGTATAAATTATTATTATGCAAATGACAAGAAATTATTTGGCAAGCATAGACAGAATCTCGTTGCTTCTTGTCACGAACTTAGTCATCTGCTCAGGAGCAAGCGGACCGTGACTTAACATTGCAAGGTCATAGAGCTGCTCACAGAACATATTAACATTGTCGGAATCCTTATGCTCGAAGATATACTTAACAAGTGTATTGTTAGCATTGAGGATAAGAGTCTGGCCCATTGTACCGAACATAGCCATATTATTGCCACCGCCCATGTTATACATTCTCATCATATCCTGCATACGGCGGCTTTCCTCTGAAAGTGTGACAACAGAAGAGATATTAGCATCTTTGAGCTTCTCAACCTTAACTTCAAGCTTGTCATCACCGAGAGCTTTGCGGAATATGCCTGTAAGAGTATCAGTCTCTTCCTTAAGTTCGTCTTCGGTTGTTTCTTCCTTGAAGCTGTCAGCAATATCAGCATCGACGCGGGCGAACTTAAGACCTTCGTTCTTGTTCTCGAGAGTAGTGATGAATGCCTGGTCAATTGACTGGTTAAGTATTACAACATCTATTCCTTCCTCGCGGAACATATTGATATACTGGCTCTGCTCAGTCTCATTGCTTGCATAGAAAATAGTGTTCTCATGCTTCTCTTTATTCTCTTCAAGGCATTCCTTAAGTGTAAGATATTTACCATCAATATTCTTGAATATGATATAGTCATTCATCTTCTCGGCAAACTTCTCATCTCTTAAGCAGCCGAACTTGATAAACGGATTAATGTCATCCCAGTACTTCTCATAGTTTTCCTTATCTGTCTTATACATTCCTGAGAGCTTGTCACTTACCTTCTTGGTAATGTAATCAGAAATCTTCTTAACAAAACCATCATTCTGAAGAGCACTCCTTGATACGTTAAGAGGCAGGTCAGGGCAGTCAATTACGCCCTTAAGAAGCAGCAGGAATTCAGGAATAACTTCCTTGATGTTATCGGCAACGAATACCTGATTGTTGTAAAGCTTTACAGTTCCCTCGATTGTCTCATATTCTGTATTGAGCTTAGGGAAGTAAAGAATACCCTTAAGGTTGAATGGATAATCCATGTTAAGATGAATCCAGAACAGAGGCTCCTTGTAATCATGGAATACCTTTCTGTAGAATTCCTTATATTCTTCCTCTGTGCATTCATTAGGATGCTTATTCCAGAGTGGGTTAGTATCGTTAAGGGCAACAGGTCTCTTAAGAATCTTAGCCTTCTTCTTGGCAGGAACAGTCTCTACAGTCTCTGTAGTTCCGTCATCCTTCTCAACTTCCTCTGTCTTGGCTTCTTCAACGATGTGCTCGATAACAGTATCTGTATCCTTAACATCATCCTCATCAATTGTCTCATACTGAGGCTCGCCGTCTTCTTTTTCAAGGAAAATAGGTATTGGCATGAATGAGCAGTACTTCTCAATTACTTCACGTGCACGATACTCATTGGCAAATTCATAAGAATCTTCATTAAGATAAAGTGTCATCTCGGAACCGACAGTAGTCTTGTCGCTTTCCTTCATGTCATACTCAGTACCGCCGTCACATTCCCAGTGAACAGGCTTAGCACCTTCTGTATATGAAAGAGTATCAATCGTAACCTTGTCGGCAACCATAAATGCAGAGTAGAAACCGAGACCAAAATGTCCGATTATCTGGTCATCATTAGCCTTGTCCTTGTATTTCTCAAGAAATGCTTCAGCACCTGAGAATGCTATCTGGTTGATATACTGATTAACTTCATCGGCAGTCATACCAAGACCGTTATCGATAATCTTAATTGTCTTGTCTGTTGAGTTAACCTTAACGACTACCTTGTAATCAGCATCATCAGGCTCATTGTATTCACCAATCATAGCAAGCTTCTTAAGCTTGGTGATTGCATCACAGCCGTTAGAAATTAATTCTCTGTAAAAAATATCATGGTCAGAATAAAGCCACTTCTTGATTATTGGGAATATATTCTGACTGTTAATAGAAAGACTTCCATGTTCGTTAGCCATTGTAAAACACACTCCTTAAAAATTATGATGTGATAATAATAATCCCCTTATAAGTGAATGTCAAGAAAAAATTAGCACTCATTATAAAAGAGTGCTAACAAAAGAATAAACTTTATATAAACTTGCAAAGATATTATTCACAGAACTGGAAAAAAAGCCTGCGTACATAATTCTCAAATGCTTCGTCGAGAGTCTTATCCATAGTAAATGTTCTTAGCGATGAACCTGTTGTTATGCTCAGACTGCCGTCTTCGTAACGTATATTTATGAATAGTCCGTTGATGTCTTCAGGTGCAAAAGGTGCAGCACTTTCTGATAGAATATTCTCAACCATGGAATTGTTAAGCTGGAGAACAAGCTTCATATAAAGAGGTGTGCGGCTGCCTTTTATTATGCCGAAGCACAAAGGACGCAGAAGAGACCATGGTGAATATTCACAGGATGCAAGTTCATCTGGAATAGTCTCACCATAGAAATCCTTATGCAGTCTGCCGTCTACCTGAAATGTATTGTGGGTGGTTATGGTGACCTCAGATACAAGCCATGAATCAAGAGTTTCTTTCATGAAAAGGTGTGACATGAAAGATTTGACTTCCTTAACAGATAATATAATCATATGATGCATTCTCCTAATTAATATGTTATTATTATAGCGTAAATTTGTAATTCGTACAATGTTTTGGAGGGCATATGTCAGAGAATTATGGAATAACCAGGTTTTACACATGCCTTGCCCG
>CAMBEF010000218.1 GCA_945865495.1 uncultured Bacteroides sp.
ATACAGGAGTGCATTGATATGCTTTGCAAATGTTGACTTGCCCGAACCGTTATGTCCAAGCACGGCAATAAAATCACCCTTCTGCATTGTGAGACTTACATTGTCCACAGCGGTTGTAATTCCTTCGACATTGCCCTCTTCATCGCGTCTGTAATATTCAAATGTTACATTCTCGGCTACTATTATATCCTCATGATTTTTAAGGCTCATGCATATTCCTTTCCATGGTATGGCAAAGGCACAACAGCATACACCGTTGTGCCCCACCTTTATCATGTACAATTATTATACTAACTCAAGTACAACTTCCATTGCAGCATCGCCCTTACGTGGTCCGATCTTAATGATTCTTGTGTAACCACCCTTGCGATCTACATACTTAGGTGCGATCTCATCGAAAAGCTTTGCAACAAGATCAACTTCCTTTGTATTCTTCTTGCGTCCGGCTGCCTCTGTAGGAACCTCAGTTACTGTGTAGAGCTCCTTAAGCATAAGATGTCTTGCATGAAGACGTGAAGGCTTATCCTTCTTGATTGTCTTCTCTACTGACTCATATACTGTAACCTTCTTGCCATCAACAACTTCCTTAACTCTCTTGCCTTCAGCATCCTTCTTAGGAACCTTAGCTGTAACTGTTACTTCCTCGAAGTTATCCTTCTCCTTAACAGCGAGTGTGATAAGGTGCTCAGCAATCTTTCTTACTTCCTTAGCTCTTGCCTCAGTTGTAACAATCTTACCATTGTTGATAAGTGCTGTAACCTGGCTTCTTAATAAAGCCTTTCTCTGGCTTGATGTTCTTCCAAGCTTTCTATACTTTGCCATTGATATCCTCCTTCTCCGCTTATGCGGTAACACCCGGTACCGGCAAGCACCGAATGCCATAACCACGCTTCTTTGGACTTACTGGTTACTTGTTATTATGGAAACACGCAGTACCATGCTTCTTTGGACTTACTGGTCTGCGCGTAACACTACTTCTCAATAATCAATCGGTATCAGTCTTCGTTAGGGCTGAGCTGTAAGCCAAGCTCCTTAAGCTTTGCAAGAACTTCCTCAAGTGACTTGCGACCAAGGTTACGAACCTTCATCATGTCATCAGGTGTCTTATTGCAAAGTTCTTCAACCGTATTGATACCGGCTCTCTTAAGACAGTTGTATGAACGAACTGAAAGCTCAAGTTCATCTATTGTCATCTCAAGAACCTTCTCATGCTCATCTGTGCTCTCTTCAACCATAATCTCAGCTGTCTTAGCGTTCTCTGAAAGATCAATGAACAGGTTAAGATGTTCGCTGAGTACCTTGGCAGCAAGGCTTACAGCCTCGTCCGGAGCAAGTGTGCCATTAGTATATACATCAAGTGTGAGCTTATCATAGTCTGTAACCTGACCAACACGGGTATTCTGAACAGCCATATTGACACGCTCAACAGGTGTGTAGATAGAATCTACAGCGATAACTCCAACAGGAGTATCCTCTGTCTTATTCTTATCTGAACTTACATATCCTCTACCCTTTGTGATTGTAAGCTCCATAGAGAGCTTACAACCATCACCGCCGTTAAGATGTGCGATGACAAGGTCAGGATTAATAATCTCAATATCTCCATCAGTCTGAATATCAGATGCCTTAACAACACCCTCACCTTCAAACTCGATGTATGCTGTCTTAGGTTCGTCTGAGTCGCTGTTGTTCTTGATAGCTAAATTCTTGATGTTCATGATGATTTCGGTTACATCTTCCTTAACACCCGGAATTGAACTGAATTCGTGCAACACGCCTTCGATCTTTACCTGACTAACTGCTGCGCCCGGTAATGAAGACAACATGATTCTTCTTAATGAATTGCCAAGTGTTGTGCCATAACCTCTTTCAAGTGGTTCTACAACAAATCTTCCGTACTTTTTGTCATCAGAGATTGTTGCAATCTCAATTTTAGGTTTCTGAAAATCGAACACTATTTAGCCCTCCTTATTAATTGGTATTACTTAGAATACAACTCGACGATAAGCATCTCGTCAACAGGAACATCAATGATATCTCTTGTTGGGACTGCCTTTACTGAACCCTTAAGAGCTTCTGCATCAGCCTCAAGCCACTCTGGAACTACTCTTCCGCTTGTAGCATCAAGGATCTGCTTATATCTCTCTGAGCCCTTTGACTTCTCTCTGATTTCGATAACATCACCGGCCTTAACAAGGTATGATGGGATGTTTACGCGCTTGCCGTTAACAAGAACATGCTTGTGATCTACGATCTGTCTAGCTTCCTTTCTTGTTCTAGCAAAGCCCATTCTGAAAATAACGTTGTCAAGTCTGAGCTCAAGTAAGATCATAAGGTTCTCACCTGACTGGCCTGACATCTTCTCTGCCTTCTTATAGTAGTTGCGGAAAGGCTTCTCAAGTACACCGTAGATGAACTTTGCCTTCTGCTTCTCTCTAAGCTGAAGACCATACTCGCTGATCTTTCTTCCAGCGTTCTTAGCCTTTCTCTTAGACTTCTTATCTACACCTAAATATATTGGATCAAGATCTAATGATCTGCATCTCTTAAGAACAGGAACTCTATTAACTGCCATCTTATCCTAACCTCCTAATTAGACTCTTCTACGCTTTGGTGGACGGCATCCGTTGTGTGGAACTGGTGTAACGTCCTTAATGCTTGTTACTGTAAGACCTGCTGCTGAAAGTGCGCGGATTGCTGCCTCTCTGCCTGAGCCCGGTCCCTTTACCATAACATCTACTGACTTGAGTCCATGAATAAGAGCAGCCTTTGTAGCTGTCTCTGCTGCCATCTGTGCAGCATATGGAGTTGACTTCTTAGAGCCTCTGAATCCAAGTCCGCCGGCACTTGCCCATGAAAGAGCATTACCTTCTGCGTCTGTCAATGTAACGATTGTATTGTTAAAAGATGACTGAATGTGTGCCTGTCCGTGCTCAACATTCTTCTTAACACGCTTCTTTGTCACTTTTTTTGTAACTTTCTGAGCCATTGTTAAACAAACCTCCTGATAATTTTGACTTAAAGATTGATTATATTATCAATTACTTCTTCTTATTAGCTACTGTCTTCTTAGGACCCTTGCAAGTTCTTGCGTTAGTCTTAGTCTTCTGACCTCTGCATGGGAGTCCCTTTCTATGACGGATTCCACGGTAGCATCCGATTTCCTTAAGTCTCTTGATGTTCATAGCGATGTCTCTTCTGAGATCACCTTCAACAAGGATGTTGTCATTCTCAATTACGTCACGAATCTTTGCTACTTCTTCGTCCGTTAAATCTCTAACGCGAGTATCAGGATTAACCTGAGCCTCTGCGAGGATACGATTTGATGTTACTCTACCTATTCCATAGATATAAGTAAGACCAATTTCAACACGTTTTTCTCTTGGTAAGTCTACACCTGCAATACGAGCCATGTGCTTATTATACCTCCGTTAATATTCTTATTCATTCTTCACTTATGATCGGATAACACGTACGCAGCTCGTCACTTGTGACGCCTGAAATGTGTGCGCAGCACTAAACCGTCATTATATATAATAGTAATAATCCGTGCCCGGCGGCGTTATACAACGTTGCCTGCCGTATCATCACTGCAGCCGCAAAACTATTGTTGGGATGTGACATTCACTTCCCTGGTACATGCCATAAGGCATGTACATGCAAAAAGACAGGAAGATAGCATCTTTCCTGCGATAAAGGACTCGGTATTATCCTTTAGACAAATTAGCCCTGTCTCTGCTTGTGCTTAGGGTTCTCACAGATAATTCTGATACTTCCCTTTC
>CAMBEF010000219.1 GCA_945865495.1 uncultured Bacteroides sp.
TTCTCAACCTTCTTTCTTGGAATTCCTTATATTTGAATTATACAGGAAGCTCCTTCTTGGAATGACAATCATGTGCTCACTCTACTATGAGCGCCACAATGTGTCAAGCATATTTTATTAGTCATTTTCATATAGATTACAAATAATCAAATTCTGCTACGGAGACCGCCTGCCATGCCTCTAAGTCACATTTTTAAAAATTCTGTTGTAAAGGGAACTCTCATACTTACTATTGCCGGTCTTATAGGTAAGCTGATGGGGTTCTATTATAAAATATTCCTGTCAGGCGTCATTGGTGCAGAAGGAATAGGTCTCTACCAGCTTGTATTCCCAATAATCGGTATTGCAATGTCCGTCTGCTCTATGGGTATCGAGAATGCAATATCACGTTTCTGTGCAAAAGAAAAAGATAAGGCCGGAATACTTACTGCCGGTCTTATCATGTCTCTGTCGCTTGCTTTTGTCACTTCATACATAATATACCACAACGCGGCCTTTATAGCAAAACGTCTTCTGCTTAATGAGAACGCCGGATCACTCGTTCTTGTAATATCAGTATCAATACCTTTTGCCTGTCTGCATCAGTGCATATGCGGATATTATTACGGTACCGGAGATGCAAAAGTTCCCGCAGTCTCGCAGTTATTTGAACAGTTTGCACGCGTTGGCAGTGTTCTTGCAATTACATTCTTTCTTAATAAGAATTCACTTCCTGTCACGCCCGTTATCGCAGTTGCCGGAATTGTCGCTGGTGAGATTACATCCGGTCTGTTCTGTCTGCTGTGTGCCACCGTCGGACAGCATTTCCGCCCTGTATTCAGGAATATCAAACCGCATATCCGTGATATTACAGGAATGGCTCTTCCCATTTCATGTAACAGGATTCTTCTTACTCTTCTTCAAAGCGGAGAAGCAATATTAATTCCCGCACAGCTTACAGTATCAGGAATGAGCAGTTTTGATGCATTAAGTGCATATGGAGTGCTCACCGGAATGGCAATGTCATTCATAGCATTTCCTGCCACAATAACCCAGTCAGCGGCAGTGATGCTGCTCCCGTCCGTGTCAAAAGCACAGTCTTCTGACAACAGCGGGATGATCTCCCGGACAATCTCTACATCAATTGAAATGGCGCTCGCGATGGGAATCTTCTGCATTGGCGGTTTTATAACTTATGGTGCACCATTTGGGGCGCTTATATTCCACAATAATCTTGTTGCTGATTTTATGAGAGTTCTTGCATGGCTCTGTCCGTTTCTTTATATAAATACAACTCTCACAGGAATACTCAACGGTCTCGGAAAAACCGGATATACATTCGTGTGCGGCATTATATCCACACTCATGCGGATTTTATTTATCATTTTTCTGATACCATCATATAAGATAACCGGGTATATGTGGGGACTTCTTGTAAGCCAGTGTTTTCTTACGGGTGCATATGTAATATTTCTTCTAAGATTATACCACTTCAGCTTCAGCCCTGTGAGAGCAATCGTTGTTCCTGTCCTGTCACTGGCAGTTGCATTATGCGGTTCCGTCCTTGCATGCATTCTTGCCCTATCAATGGCCGTTCCGTACATTCTCTGTCTTATTACCGGTGTCTGTGTTGCGGCTCTCATATACTGTGCACTGCTGTTTATATTTTATCGCAGTTTCACTTGACACATTATATTCAAAAAAGGATAATAAAGATAATGTATCAAATATTTTAAAAGGATGGTTATATCAATGAAAAATACAACTGAGCCAATCTGGCATGACAGGAAGCGAATCACTTTCTTTGGGCTTCCGTTTACATTTACATCATATTCGGCAACTAATGAAGTTCTCTATATCAAGCAGGGATTTTTCTCAACAACCGAAGATGAGGTTCGTCTTTACAGAATTATGGATATATCGCTTAAGCGCAATCTATTCCAGAAGATGTTCGGAATCGGCACCATTCACTGCTGTTCCGGTGACAAGACCCTCGGCGACTTTGATATTGTTAATATTAAGAAGCCACGTGAAGTCAAAGCTCTGCTCTCAGATCTTATTGAGACACAGCGTGAGTCAAAGCGTGTTGTCAGCAGAGAGAATATCGTAGATAATACCGGACATCATGATGATAATCCCGCACTTACACCTGATGATTTTGATGATGATGACCGTCCTTTTGGCGGAGATGAGGATTTTCATTAACTGACAAAATTACAGCAGGCATACCTTGCATGATGGCTTATGATTGTATAAGTCCACTTGCGAGGCATGCCTGCTGTTATCCTGTAATCCTGATTATCTTTTATGTATCCTTACTTTGCGTCCAAGCAGACAATCAACCGAAACATCAAATAAATCTGCTATATTAACAAGCAAATCAACAGGAGAACTCATTACATCATTCTCTATCCTGCTTATAGTCTGCTGTGATGTTCCTATAACCTTCGCGAGCTGCTTCTGGCTCATATTACGTTCCAGCCTAAGCTTTCGTATCATGCTCTGCATATAATTCCCCACTCTGCAATAATTAGCGCCTGTAGAACCTGCAACTTAATCGATGTCCTGTCAGTTGCAGACAAAACTTTTAGAAATTATATCACAGATAGTACGATATTCCTAACCACGTGCGTGAATTAGTCAGATACAGCACTGAATTATCAGATTTCGTAATCCATGCAGGATCTTAATACCGTGTACGGTCTCACTTTGCCGTCTGCAACAGCTACGTGTTTCGGATGTGTTGCGTATCCCTTAAGGCTTTCTGCATTCTCAAATGTTGAATCCAGCATCACATCCGCATTAGAACTGGGCAGGCCTTCTGTTCTTACCGTTATGTCCACAAGTCCCGGTATCTGACCTGCTAGCCCTTCAAGTCCTTCTTTAATTCCTGCCTTAACCTGATTCTTCTCACTGTCTGTAAGCTTTTCATCAAGCTTCCATAATATTACATGCTTTACCATTGATTAGTCCTCCTGATGTTTTTCTATATATTATCACCTATCTTCTTAGTGCAAAAGTCGGAACTTCCGTTCGCAGTCCCGATAAAGACATCTCCTGACTTTATAATGCATTATTCTATTGAAGATAATGCCGAAGAAATATGGAATGAGTATATGGGCATTACGATGGAGATGTAAATTTATTATAAGGGATAAGAAGTTATGTACAAGTTTTGTTGTGTAACATCTTTTGTGTACTCGCTAAAAGCCCTTGTAATCATTATTAAAATTACCCTGCATATCTCCTGTAATCTTTGTGCAATATTACCACTATTCTTTTTCTCATAGTTGTGTATAATATAAGTAAGAAATCAGAAATGTTTTCTTACTAGAGGTTACGAAGCCATAAAATCGTATTAATAGAGGTTACAGAGCCTGTAAAAACACTGTTTTAATAGATGTTACGAAGCATGTAAAAAATCGTATTAATAGGAGCTGTGTTCAGCTCCTTTTGTATTAGGAGACATAAGATGAAGTGGATTAATGTAGATGAAAATTACTTAGATTACTTACGTACAGTTGAAAACAGAATACCAAGAACAGATTATGGTTCTGATAAATATAAGCCTTTCTTCGGCGTGCTTTTTGAAACAGATAATCTGTATTATATTACTCAAGTCTCTCATCCACAAAAGCGCCATCAAAAAATGACGCAGCAAAAAGATTTTTACAAATTGTATGATCCAAACAATCCTACCAGATTAATTGCAGTTGTTAATTTAAACTACATGTTCCCTATACCAAAAGAATGCACTTATAATTTCGAGAAAAAGGAAATTGACAC
>CAMBEF010000220.1 GCA_945865495.1 uncultured Bacteroides sp.
TTTCTGAAATTCTTTTTGAATTTTCAGGGTTGTCTTACTATTCAGTTATCAATGTTCTGATTAAAAACTGTCGTTCTATATTAGCTCAGCCTCAGTAACCATGCGGCCTGTAGGCTTTGACAATCTTTATTATTTTTTGTCGTCTCTCGCGGCGACTTGTTTATATTACCACCGGTATATCTATTTGTCAACACTTATTTTCAATTTTTTTAAAAGTTTTTTAAGTCCGTTTTATTTTACATCGTTAACATTTCGCAAGTGCCGTATTTACGGGCTTTTTCGTTATCTGCTATATAAAATCATTAATCTTGTTTTGTTGCCTTTTTCATATCCTTATTGTATAATTAATGAAAGATGTTGTCTGCATAACAGACACATTTACGTTATTATATAGATGCTTTTCAGATAAGCATTGGAAATGAGGACAATATGGAGAATAAGAAAATAGTCGTTGCGCTCGGTCGCAATGCATTCGGTGAGACATTCCCTGAACAGCAGGCTAATGTCAAAAAAGCAGCCAAGGCAATCGGTGATCTTGTTGAAGCCAGATATGATGTTATAATAACACACAGCAATGGCCCGCAGGTTGGAATGATTCAGACAGCAATGACTGAATTTGCACGTCTTGATTCAAGATATACAGTAGCACCTATGTCTCTTTGCGGGGCAATGAGTGAAGGATACATCGGATTTGATCTGCAGAATGCTATCCGTACTGAACTTCTTAACAGAGGCATTTACAAGACTGTTTCTACTATTATAACACAGGTACGGGTTGATCCTTTTGATTCCGCATTCAGTAATCCTACTAAGGTTATCGGACGTTACATGACTAAGGAAGAGGCTGACGCCGAAGAAGCCAAGGGTAATTATGTAGTTGAAGAAGATGGCAAGTATCGTCGTATAATAGCATCTCCAATGCCAATAGACATTTACGAGATAGATGCCGTAAGAGCTCTTGTCGATGCAGGTCAGGTTGTTATCGCAGGCGGCGGCGGTGGTATTCCTGTTCTTCAGCAGGGTACTAAGCTTAAGGGAGCCAGTGCTATTATTGAGAAGGATTACACAGCTGCCAAGCTTGCCGAGCTTGTTAACGCTGACGTGCTTCTTTTCCTTACAGCTTATGATAAGCTTACTATAGAAAAAGGTACTCCTAACGAGAAGGTATTTGACACTGTATCTGCAAGAGAACTTCATCAGTATATTAAGGCAGGCCACTTCCCTGCTAAGACAACTTTCCCTAAGGTTGATGCAGCAATACGTTTTGTAACAGCAGACCCTAACCGCAAAGCAATAATATGCAGTCTTGAGCATGCAAAGGACGGTCTTGCCGGACGTACAGGTACTACAATAACAGCTTAAGTTCAAAATGTCAGGCAATACGGTCTATGCCTAACTTGCCATAAAAAAAGGCATCCGGTTTCTCCCATTATAGTGGGATACAACCGGATGTCTTTTTTTAATTATTGATTATTATCAGTCTATCTCTCTTAAGAGTCCGGCTTTTCTCATAACCGGTCTTAATGCAAGATATATAATTGATGCAGCCACCACTGCCACAACAGCGTTAACTGTTGTTGTCAGTCCGTTAATCTTGGCAAGTGTCTTGGCAAGATCCTGAGGCAGTCCATACAGATATGTCTTATAGAAATAGCCAACGAATGGTTCTGCTATTATGTTGAATATCATTCCTGCAGCTGCTGATACAACCGTAGCTGCAACTGTGTAGCCATGTCCCTTGTCATTCGGTTTTGATATCTTGAACAGCTTATGAGCAACAAATCCTGTAATAAGACCAATGCAAAGCTTAAGGACAAATGTCTTCGGTGCTGTTGTAATATATATTCCTGAGAGAATATCGCTTATTGACATTCCAACTGCTCCTGCCATTCCTCCCCAGAAGCCGCCGATAAGCAATGCTGCAAGTACGCAGAACACGTTACCAAAATGAAACATTGTTCCCTCTGTTCCTGCAACCGGTATCTGTATCTTAAAATATGTACATCCTACATAACTTAATGCCGCACACAATGCAGCCTGTGCCAATACTGTAGTGTTGGTTCTGTTCTGGCTCCGTTCTTTCTTAAATGCAGTTACAAGTCCCGCAATAAGGATTGTAATACCTACAAATGTGGCAATAAGTGAATATGCATATGGCGCATTCTTATAATTGCCCGCCTCGTATGTAATCACATCTGCTATTATTCCGGCAATTGTGACTACCGCTCCCACTATAAGTGGAATATACTTCTTGTTCTTCTCCATGTTTCTCCTCCATTCCTGCCCACACCTGCGGGCATACCAAATTTGCGTACAATTGCAAATCTTGTATTATGTATGCAGACATCTTATAGCAAATGTGGCAACATGTAAAATGCCAGTTTTAATAATATTTATAATACCAGATGGAATTTTTACGCAAATGAAAAAGATGAAGTTTATAGGGGACTTCATCTTTTTGCGAGGGGAACAATATATAGTCAAGAGCCTTGGGGAAATGCTCTTATGTGCTTTTGTTTATGTGATTATATTACATAATCAGAAGTGCCATGTCAACAGAGTTTCCGCATGTTTTTTATTCAGTGTTTATCAATAAACACTTTGTTACATATCTATATAATTCATATGACATTTTTAGACATATTTCACAAATGCTCTTACCGTAACTTACAAACATGCTCTCAATATCTTCTCTACATCCATGTCATCAAGCGGCACATATGCATTATCCAATCTGCCATGTATAACAGCATTGTGTGCCATTACCGGTATTTTACTGTCATCTATTCCAAGTTCTGACAGCGTTGACGGAAGTCCTATATCTTTGAAGAACTGCTCTGTTTTGTCAATTCCAATCTCCGCCATCTCGTAATCATCTCCTGTATCCTGCACATGAAATACATTACGCGTATATTTTTTGAATTTTCTTGCGGTCTTTTCATTAAGTATGTGACGCATCCACTTTGGAGTTACAATCGCAAGGCCGGCTCCATGTGTTATATCATAAAATGCACTGAGCTCATGTTCTATAGGGTGGCATGACCATGACTGCGAACCTTTGCCACAGCCTACAAGTCCGTTAAGCGCCATGCTGCTTGCCCACATAAGATTAGCCCTTGCATCATAGTCGCACGGGTCTTCCATTGCTCTCGGACAATATTTTAGGCACGCTTCAATAATGCCTTCGCCGAATCTGTCCTGTATATATGTACCTTTTTCACTCTTAAAGTAATTTTCAAATACATGCGACATTATATCTGCTGTTCCTGCTGCAGTCTGGAACTTTGACACACCATATGTATATTCCGGGTCGCATATTGCAGCTCTCGGAATAAACTTAAGGCTGGATGTTCCTATCTTCTCATGCCTTTCCGGATTGGATATCACAGCATTCTTGTTCATCTCCGAACCTGTAGCCGCTGCTGTCAGTACAACTACTATGGGAAGTACATCCGTGATTCTTGAATTATCCATTACTATATCCCAAGCGTCACCATCATAATAATATGCCCCGGCTATTGCTTTGCTGCAATCTATCGTACTTCCGCCGCCAACTGCAAGGACAACATCTATATGATAGTTGCGGCATATCATTACACCTTCTCGCACTTTGTCTATTCTTGGATTCGGTGTGACACCATCAAGTTCATATACATTAAAGTCATCAAGAAGTGACATAACCTTATCATATATTCCATTGCGCTTTATGCTTCCCATTCCGTAT
>CAMBEF010000221.1 GCA_945865495.1 uncultured Bacteroides sp.
GTTTGTATCAGAGGATCCTTCAAAGCCTGCTAAGTTCTATCTTAACAGTACACCAGCACATAAGACATATCCTACAGTATTTATTGATCCTGAGAAGGATATTAAAGAAGAGAACAAGCTTGAGCTTGGTTCACAGGAAGGTGCTAACCACAGACTTAACAGAAAGTACATTTTACCTGGACAGGTTGAAACATGTCAGCTTGAAATGGGTATTACAACAATGTACCCAGGTAGTGTATGGAATACAATGCCATGTCATACACATGACAGAAGAATGGAAGTTTACTTCTATTTTGAAATTCCAGAAGATGATGTTGTTTTCCATTACATGGGAGAACCAACAGAAACACGTCATATCATTATGAGAAGTGAAGAAGCAGTTATTTCGCCAAGCTGGTCAATTCATTCAGCTTCAGCTACACATGCATATGCATTTGTATGGGGAATGGCTGGAGAAAATCAGGACTTCGATGATATGGACTGGGTTGATATGAAGGATCTTAGATAATTCTTTAATATCAAAGGTATTCGTTAGTTATTCATTATAAGAAATGGTATCCAGAAATGGATTTCATTTATAAACAAAACTAGAAAAGGAGATTTTAAAATGTCAGTTAATTTTTCACTTGAAGGCAAAGTTGCTTTAGTTACAGGTGCATCTTACGGTATTGGTTTTGCTATCGCTTCAGGCATGGCTAAAGCCGGTGCAACAATCGTTTTCAACGATATTAAGCAGGAACTTGTAGATAAGGGTCTTGCTGCATATAAGGAAGCTGGAATTGATGCTCATGGTTATGTATGTGACGTAACAAACGAAGAGCAGGTTAATGCAATGGTTGCACAGATTGCTAAGGATGTAGCTCCTATTGATATCCTTGTTAACAACGCAGGTATCATTAAGAGAATCCCAATGTGCGATATGACAGCAGAGCAGTTCAGACAGGTTATCGATGTTGACCTTAACGCTCCATTCATCGTATCAAAGGCAGTTATTCCTTCAATGATCGAAAGAGGACATGGTAAGATTATCAACATCTGCTCAATGATGTCAGAGCTTGGTCGTGAGACAGTATCTGCATATGCAGCAGCTAAGGGTGGTCTTAAGATGCTTACACGTAACATCTGTTCAGAGTACGGCCAGTACAACATTCAGTGTAACGGTATTGGACCTGGATACATCGAGACGCCTCAGACAGCACCTCTTAGAGAGCGTCAGCCTGATGGTTCAAGACATCCATTTGATCAGTTTATCTGCGCTAAGACACCAGCTAACAGATGGCTTAAGCCGGAAGAACTTGCAGGCCCTGCAGTATTCCTTGCTTCAGAAGCTTCAGATGCGGTTAACGGCCACATTCTTTATGTTGATGGTGGTATCCTTGCTTACATTGGCAAGCAGCCACAGTAATTGCTTATTTTAGGCAGATTTACATACGGATTCGGACCTGCGTGGCAGGTCCGGATTTGTTTTACACAAGCTAAGGCTTGTAAGGCAAAGGGGATGGCATAATGAAGATGGACATGCATTGTCATACTAAGGAAGGTTCTCTGGATGCTTTTGCTACGATGGAAGAATACGTCAGCAGACTTATGGAACTGGGTTACGATGGTATGATGATTACAGATCATAATTCATATAAAGGCTATGATAACTGGCTTACAGTCAGAGATAAGATAGAAGCAAGTCTGGGACCGGACAGGCATTTTACTGTACTCAGGGGAATTGAGTATGATACACATAACGGTGGTCATATGCTGATTGTGCTTCCGGACGGAGCAAAGTCAAGAATATTTGAAGCGAGAGGCTTATCTGTTGAGCATTTGCAGAAAGCTGTTCATGAAATGGGAGGGATAATAGGACCGGCACATCCTTATGGTAACGGATATTATGCTTTCATGAAGACACATAAGGGCAAGAAGAACCCTCACTTAATGGAAAATTTTGATTTCGTAGAGACATTTAATGGGAAAACAAATCTGCTCAGTAATAACCTTGCAGGGATTCTTGCAATGAAGTTTAATAAGCCGGGAATCGCAGGCTCTGATTCCCATGTGGCTAAAGATATGGGCACGGTATATACAATATTTGAAGAGGATATAAGAAGTAATAATGACCTCATAGGTTACATCCTTGCCGGAAAGAAGACAGAGGTTGGTGGACAGGCATACAAAAAACTGTACCATTTCTATACTAAGTTTATTGAAAAGTGTGGAATAGGCGGATACTGGGTATACAACAAAGTAGGTACTGTATACCGCACGCCGGCAAGAAGCAGAGCCAGAAAAGAATTTCGTAAAAAATATGGGAGGTTATCACTCAGATAATAATGAAGCAGCTTAAGGGGTTTGAAAAGTCTGAACGAATAACACTTCTGATTGCAGCAGTGTGTTTTGTGGCAGGGTTAATAATGCTCGGGGCAGGAAGAGAGTGGACACTGATAGCAATAGTGCTTCTTCTCATACATGGCATTCTTATGCTCCGAGTTATGATGGTACAGGCGGACAGCATACAGTCTCTTATTAATGAGAGAGAAGAATATATGCAGATACAGCGCAAAGAACGCCTGGAAGAAAGAAAAGGATGCCTTAAGGAAGAGATTGAAAAGACACACGATGAGATCAGACAACAAAGGAATAATGCCTGATGGGAAGAAAGACACTGCTTACAATGACAGGCGCTGTGTACATTGTAGCGGCAATTATATCAATAGCTGTATTTCTGAGGAATGAGACTGTTACGATACCAAAACAGGAGATGACGGTTCAGGCTTCTGCATATATTGAGGAAGAAAGCTCATATGCAGAAGACATCATAGTATCAGAGAATACGACAGATACCAATATTAAGATTTTAATAGAAAAAGATGCTGTTAAGAACGACGCTTTACAACAGACATCTACAGGACAGGAACAGGATACACAGCATACGAAAGAACAGGCCGCAGCAACAGGTGCGTCAGCCAAGACTGAAAAGGTTACGGATTCGCCAATGCTTAATCAGGATTACAAGACACTGTACAAAGCAGTTGGTACAAAGCCAACACTTACAATAAGAAAAGCTCCGGACAACGGCGGCAATGTTGCCGGGTGGCTTCCGGAAGGCAGTGAATGTGAAGTGTTGGCGGAGAATATAGGCGGATGGGTTCTTATAAGGTACAAGGGATGTACCGGATTTGTGTATGGAAGTTATCTTAAGCCGGTTAATGTAATACAATAATATATAGAAATGAGGACAGATATGGGCAAGATTATTCTAACAGGTGACAGACCAACGGGCAAACTTCATGTGGGGCATTATGTAGGCTCACTTAGAAGAAGAGTTGAACTGCAGAATTCAGGAGATTATGACAAGGTATATATAATGATTGCTGATGCACAGGCTCTTACAGACAATGCAGATAACCCTGAAAAAGTACGACAGAATATTGTTGAGGTTGCACTTGATTATCTTGCGTGTGGTCTTGATCCTTCTAAATCTACAATATTTATCCAGTCGCAGATACCTGAGCTGTGCGAGCTTACGATGTACTATATGAATCTTGTTACTGTGTCAAGATTACAGCGTAATCCTACGGTTAAGAACGAGATTAAGATGCGTAATTTTGAGGCAAGTATACCGACCGGATTCTTCTGCTATCCGATAAGTCAGGCGTCAGATATAACAGCTTTTAAGGCAACGACAGTGCCGGCAGGTGAGGATCAGATGCCTATGGTTG
>CAMBEF010000222.1 GCA_945865495.1 uncultured Bacteroides sp.
CCAATGGTATGAGGTTGGCAGTGTTATAGCGATAGTTGATGCGCAGATACCTGATAAGCTGTCTAAGGAGGCGGATTATCTGCTTGCTTCTGAGGCTGCGGATGCGGGCAGGATAATTCTCAGCCATACTGACGAGGCATCACCCGAACAGGCAAAGGCAGCAGTAAAGCACATAAACAGAGCGCTTAAGCAGATACAGTGCCGCAGGCATTTTGATGAAAATAATGCCGGTGAGGTACTTATGAAAAGCACAATGCAGCTTACAAAAGAGGACATGGACGCGCTGATGACATGCGGATACGTGTCAGAGGATTTTCAAAAGATGGATATAGGCGATGACGAGGGCTTTAAATCGCTGTTTTTCATGAATATGGATATAAGCAGGGAGCAGCTCGCCAGAGCCGCTGCCGTGCTTATGAATGATAAGGAAATAGAGAAGAAATGCGGACATATATACCGCATTAAGGGCTTCATTCAGGAAGCGGATGGCAGCTGGCTTCAGATTAACGCAATCCACGGACAGACAACAGTTGAGCCTGCTGCATCCGGACAGAGCGTTATTATTGTGATAGGCGAGCATCTTGATGAAGAGAGCATCCGCCGGGAGCTTAACGGTAGTAACTAGCAGTAGTAAAATATTAAAAGATACGCCATCCGGTGCAGTGCCGGGGGGCGTATTTTTTTACTGTCTCTGAGATAATGGTTTATGAATAATCAGTTCCTGAACAATTACGCTGTACCCAAACGATAGTTAAATGCTTGCGGCTTGCCTGTACGGCTGATATAATAAAAGATAAGTTATACGACAGGTTAATAACATTATAATACAGTGCGTGACAGATGTTGAATGGAGGAGTTAAGAAGTGGCAGATTTGGATAACAGCAAGGATTTGATTAGTGTATTGTGGAGTGGGGCAGATATCTTACGTTCCAAGATGGATGCTAATGAATATAAGGACTATTTATTAGGAATTGTATTTTATAAATATCTTTCGGATTCATTTCTTATAAAGGCGTATGACCTTATGTATGACGAAAAGCCTGAATCGATTAATGCGGCATTGGAAGCATATAAGGAGGCAATGTCTGAGGATAATGAAGACAAAGCAGAACTAAGGGAACAGATAATTCGTGAATGTCATTATCTCATTGAACCGGAGCTTACATATTCATGTTTTGCTGATGCAGCGCGCAATAATACATTTAACCGTGAACAGCTTCAGAAGGCATTCAACAATATTGAACAGAGCGGTGAGATGTTTGCGGATCTGTTTGATGATATTGATCTATATTCAAGCAGGCTTGGAACAGGAGACCAGAAGCAGAGTGATACGATAGCCAGCCTGATTAAGGAGATTGACAAGGTTGATCTGCTTAATTCAGATGCAGAGGTGCTTGGCAATGCATATGAATATCTGATTGGACAGTTTGCATCGGAGACGGGCAAGAAAGCAGGGGAATTCTATACTCCGCAGGCTGTGTCAAAGATTCTCACAAGAATAGCAATAACGGGGCAGGAGACATTAAAAGGTCTGTCGGTATATGACCCTTGTATGGGGTCGGGCTCGCTTCTTCTTAATGCTAAGAGATATTCCAAAGACCCTCATAATATCAAATATTTTGGACAGGAGCTTAACACTTCAACTTATAATCTGGCAAGGATGAATATGATACTTCATGGAGTCCATCCGGATAACCAGAAGCTTCATCATGGCGATACGCTTGATGAGGACTGGCCTACAGGCGAGGAGACAGATTTTAACATGGTACTCATGAATCCTCCATATTCATCCAAATGGAGCGCTGCGGCAGGATTCCTGCAGGATGAGCGCTTTAGTGATTACGGAGTGCTTGCACCAAAGTCAAAGGCAGACTATGCATTTTTGCTTCATGGATTATATCATCTGAAAAATAATGGAACTATGGCAATTGTACTTCCTCATGGTGTCCTGTTCAGAGGTGCGGCAGAGGGGAAGATAAGAGAAAAGCTGCTCCGTTCAGGTAATATATATGCAGTTATCGGACTGCCGGCGAACCTCTTTTACAATACATCAATTCCTACGTGCATAATTGTACTCAAGAAACACAGAGATGGACGTGATGTACTTTTTATTGATGCTTCCAAGAAATTTGTAAAAGGCAAGAAGCAGAATGAGATGAGTGATGAGCACATAGAAGAGGTGCTTAATCTGTATAACAGGCGTGAAAGTGTTGACAAGGAAGCGTACCTTGCAAGCTTTGAAGATATCGAAAAGAATGACTTCAACCTTAATATTCCACGGTATGTTGATAATTTTGAAAAAGAAGAAGAGATAGATATTAATTCACTTCTTGCAGACATGCAGCAGACGGACAGAGAGATTGCAGAGACACAGACAGAATTCGTATCGCTTCTTAAAGAACTTACATCTGACGATGAGGAAACTATGGCGTCAATTAACAGATTTATTAGTATGCTGGACAAAAATTGATAAATCATCCGGGAGATGAGTTTACTGTTAGCTTGCGGTTATGCAGGCTTGGAAATGGAGGTTGACGTGAACGAAAACGTGAAAAAACCGAAAGTTAGGTTCAAAGGGTATGAGGACGCTTGGGAACAGCGTAAGGTTTCAGATTTGCTTGTCGAGCGCAATGATCAAGCTCCAATGAGTGATGAGTATCCACTAATGGCATTTATTGCAAATCAGGGTGTTGCACCGAAAGGTGAGCGATATGATAGAAGTGCTCTTGTAAATGATGAGGTTGGAAAAAAATATAAGCGTACAGAATATGGAGATTTTATTTACAGTTCCAATAACCTTGAAACTGGTTCGATTGGATTAAACAAGTATGGAAATGCTTGTATTTCGCCGGTTTACAGTATTTTTAAACCAACGGGTGTAGCTGATTTAGATTTCCTAGGAAGAAGATTCCTAAGAAAAGATTTCATAAATGAAATGGTAAAATGGCGACAGGGAGTTGTATACGGTCAGTGGAAAATACATGAAGCTGATTTCCTAAAGATTGAAGTTACTGTACCAAGTAAGGAAGAGCAGAAGAAAATAGGGCAATACCTCGATAATTTAGATGACCTCATCACTCTTCACCAGCGAGAGTGTGAGCAGGCAAAAAAATATAAAAAATATATGCTTCAAAAAATGTTTCCTCAAAATGGTTCAAATGTTCCGGAGATAAGATTTTCAGGATTTACTTACGCTTGGGAACAGCGTAAGTTGGGGGATGTGTTCAAAGAATACTCCGAAAAGAACCATATAGAGTTGCCGGCGCTGACTATCATTCAGGGTGGAGGAACGGTAAAAAGAGAAGACTCTGACCGAAATTTAATGTATGACGAATCCAATCTGTCTAACTATAAAATGGTGAGAAAAGATGACTTTATTGTGCATCTTCGCTCCTTTGAAGGAGGGCTCGAAAAATCATCATTAGATGGCATAATAAGCCCTGCATATCATACATTTCACAGTGATGTTGCAGATTCAAGATTCTATTATCCGTACTTCCGATCTCATGAATTTATAAAGTATAAATTAGTGCCACATGTGTATGGGATAAGAGATGGAAGAAGCATAGATATTGATGGAATGAAGACTATTGAAATTCCGTATACATCATTGGAAGAGCAGAGAAGAATAGGAGACTATTTGGAGTCCCTCGACCACCTCATCACTCTTCACCAGCAAGAGTGTGAAGAACTGCAAAAAATT
>CAMBEF010000223.1 GCA_945865495.1 uncultured Bacteroides sp.
CGGCTGCCTGGTAAGGAAGTCCCTTAAATGATGCCGTATTCTCGATTACAAGGCGCATACCCTGATGAACAGCATTCCATGTAGATGAACTTACATTCATCGTATTGGAAACAACCGGCTCATTCTCACGTATGACATCTCCATTATAGTCCGTAATCTTTGATACAAGTGTAAAATTATGACACTCACCTGATGTTGCGAGAGTTGATACATATCTGCACAGGTTGATTGCCGAATATGCATGCGTACCCTGTCCGATTGCCGATGCAACTGCATCTCTGTCAGACGGATGCGGATCCATCTCATATATCTCAATGCCGGACTTTGTTGCGAGTCCGAGCTGCTCTGCATAATTCTTAAGCAGATCAGTTCCCTTTGTACTGTTATAAGTTCCGCCTGATTCCATGCCCAGTCTGTGTCCTACTGTGTAGAAAAATACGTTACATGAATCACGTATTGCCGTTGATACATTCTCGGCACCGTGAGAACGCGGATATATCCAGCACTTTGGTGATGGAGTAACTGCCGTATACTGTCCTGTACATACAATCGACTCACCCGTGCTTATCACTCCCTGCTCAAGTCCGGTAATTGCCGAGCAAGGCTTAAATATAGAACCCGGTGCGGTTCTGAGTGATGTCGCCTTATTAATAAGCGGCTTTGCCTTATCATTACGCAGCTGCTCATAATACTCCTTATCGACAGTTCCTGAAAGCCTGTTATTGTCATATCCCGGATATGATACAAGTGCAAGCAGCTCCCCGGTGTTAGGGTCTGCAACAACTGCTGAACCGGAACACGGTTCAAGTGCGAGCTGTGCCGGAGTAATCGTCTTCTCAGTGATTGCATTTATCATGAAATCATATGCAGACATTCTTCCTGACGAAAGTCCTTCATAAGCACTTCCAGATGGCTCCAGAACGCCCTGTTCATAAAGCATCATGCAGACTTCCCAGCCCGACACGCTTCCCGATGAAATCATATATCTGTATATCTTTTTACCAAATCCGGTATCATTACGGATATAATTGGAAATATACTCAAGAAGCGAATCATATGCCTCCTGAAGACTTGAATACTTCTCAGCCGTAAGCTTATCCATATCAATCCAGTTCTTGGTAAGCGCATACGTCAGAAGCTCCTTAAGGCTGATTGATTCATTCTCATCCCAGTTGACATACACAGAATCATTGGTATCCATATTGTTAGTATTAATTATTCCATTATCGACAAGAACATTCTTATAAATGTAATAAATATAGACTTTCATCTCATCAGAGAGCTGTCCGTATGCTGTAGGTGAATCCGTAAGTTCGTTCATGACAGACGATATCACACTGTCCTGTCTTGCCTCAAACTTGGACTGGATTCCCTGTGCTATTGCCGAATCAGACTGGGCTATCTTCTTGGCAGATACAATATTATTATCAATCAGTGCAAAATAGACAGACTTAATCGGGATGAATATATCCTCAACCGAACCTGTATTGGAATTATATGTTATAGTCGTATCACCTGCCGTTATCTTAGACAGAAGAATCTCAACCAGTTCATCTTCAATTGCATTGTAAATGTCTTTCTGAAGCTGTGAATCAATAGTAAGATAGACATCGTGACCGGTCTGTGGCTGTGTATTATCAACGACTTCCGTAATGCGGCCTACGCTGTCAACATATACCTTCTTGCTTCCCTTTGTTCCCTGAAGTTCAAGTTCAAGAGCCTGCTCTATGCCTGACTTACCTACAGTATCATTCGATTCATACTGCTCATTCTGTGCCTGAAGTTCCTCAAGCTCACTGGATGATACATTACCTGTATATCCCAATATATGTGATGTGTATACACTGTCGACATACTTGCGGATATACTCTTCTTCCACACTTACACCGACAAGATCCCTTGACTTCTCAAGGATTGCCGCTACGGTTGCATCAGACACTTCATACGCGATTGTAAATGTCATGTATCTTGAATATGAGTTAGCAGCCATATGTCTTCTCAGGTTGATAATCTCAAGCTGATGGGCAAGCGGATAATCCTGCGATACCTCATACCTGTCACGAAGGTATTCATACACATCATTAGCCGTTGCATTACGCTGTTCATCCTTAAGTGCACTTATTGTCTGTGCTCCGTATATATCTCTTAAAAATCTGAGAAGTGCATTATCAGATTCCGTAAATTCAAGATGTCCGTCCAGATTAATGGCAATCGGGAGATCATTGGTAACAGAATCCCCATTCTCCTCAATTATATCAATCGTCTTATTGATAACTTCATTGATAGACTGATTCTTAACCTTATTGGATGTATAAGTTCCGCTGTCGCTTATCTTTACAGAGAATGCAAGATCATTATAAGCAAGAAGATTACCATTACGGTCAAAAATCCTGCCACGTGTGGCAGGAACACTCATTGTCTTCTCCTGTGAATCCGTTACCGACTGTGTGTACACATCACCGTTAACTATCTGCAGTGAGAAGAGACGTACTATAATTGTTACAAAAAGAAGGATAAATACCAAAACCAGTGGCAGCAGCCTTGACTTTAAGAAACTTAGAATGTACTCAAATATTTCCCTGATCATACTCTATAGCTCTCTTTCTTTCCTTACCCTCAAAATGTCTGTTGAGGAATACAATTATCCTGTATATCACAATCGTGACAATTACCGTATATACAACCTCCGGCATTATAAAACGCTTAAGATAATACAGGACATCAAGTTTGTTGTGCAGCAGGAAATTAACCACATATGACAGGAAGCCATATATAAAATCACCTGCACCTACCATAGCGATAGGCATTAAAAATTCCTTCTCCTCATATTTCTGGTAGAAACATCCGGCAAAATATCCGATAAACATCATTGCTATTGATGAAAGCCCGATTATACTGTAGCTGAACAAATCGTATATTATTCCGCACACAAATCCCGTATATATTCCTTCTGTCTTACCGTTAAGAAATCCGAATAAAACCGGAATGATTATCAGAAAATTAGGTGATATGCCACCTATAGCCAGCACTCTTCCGGCTGTACACTGAAGCACATAAAAGACAATTATTAGAAGCAGCTCACATATTTTTCTTTTCATGTACTGACCTCACTCGCCAATCTTGACTTTCTTTTCCTTAATTACAAGTACTTCCTGAAGATGTGCAAAATCAACAACCGGAACAAGGTATCCCGACTGTGTAAGATTATTGGAATCCGATGTTACGTCCTTTACATATCCTATAAGTATTCCCTCGAGGTAGTCATTGCTTATGTTGGATGTAACAATCTTATCCCCGTCACGGATTACAACATCCTTCTTAAAATACTCAACACGAAGAAGCCCTGAATCCATAAGCTTTATATCGCCATTGACGATGCAGTTGTCTCCGGTATCTATAAGCATGCCGCTGACCTTACTGCTGTCATCTATAATAGAATGAACAGTTGCATAATTCTCGCCGACATCAGTTACAATACCGACAAGACCGCCACCTGCAATAACATTCATATCAGTCTCTATTCCGTCACGGCTTCCTTTGTCTATTGTAAATGTATTGAACCAGTTATCGCTTCCCTTGCCGATTACACGTGCACCGACCTTAGTGTAGCCCGGATACTTCTCATCAAGTTCATAAAGGTCACGAAGTCTCTCAAGTT
>CAMBEF010000224.1 GCA_945865495.1 uncultured Bacteroides sp.
AGCCTTGGCATCATTGGCATTAGACAGATCCTGCTTGGTGTCCGCGAGTGCCGGCCTGTAAGACGTCAGCGAAAGAACTGACACCAATATCACAGCTGTAACCTTCTTAACAACAGATTGCATTCTCCCTTTATGCAGTCTTTTTTTCATTGTTCCCTCCATTATATACACAAAGGGGCTCCTACAACTGCAAATCTATTGTAAAAGCCCCTCTCTTTCTATGATTTCAATGATTATACGTTAGTATGCTTACGGAGTGCAAGTATACTTCCAAGGAAACCTATTCCGATTCCCACACCGAGTGTTACAGGTGTAAGTACCCTGAATATGCTTGATGCCGGAAGAAATGCAAGGATATTATTAAGTATTGAGAACTTGGTAAGTACATAATTAATAATATTCGCATACATGTATCTTATTATAATAAGCGGAATAATTGAACCAATCATGCCGATAACTACACCTTCAACAACGAATGGTGCGTTAACAAACATATCAGTTGCTCCAATCAGCTTCATAATCGATATCTCATCCTTACGTACAGTAACACCGATAACTACAGTATTCATAATAAGGAAAATAGATACTGCAAGAAGTATTACGATGATTGCCACAGATGCATATCCTACAAGTATTGCCACATTAGAAAGGCTGCTCGCCATAACATCCGAACGGTTAACCTGACTTATACCATCCATATTCTCAAGATATGTTACAAGCGTAGGCTGCATTGATGCATCATTAAGATATACCGAATACGAATCGGAAGATGCCAGAGGATTGTCATCCTTGAATCCTTCCGCCAGATCCTGATACTGTCCAAAATAATCCTTACTGAATGTACTCCATGCTTCTTCAGCAGATGTATAATGAATACTTGCGACTTCAACCCTGCTCTCTATATTCTTGCCTATATCTGACTTCTGCTGGTCTGACAATCCTTCATCGAAGAATACTGTAACACATACTGAATTCTCCGCCTTCTTTACCATGTACTGGAAATTGGTAACAATTGAATAAAAAACTCCAAAAAGGAACAGACACGCAGTCATTGTTGCTATTGAGGCCAGTGAGAACATCTTATTACGATAGATATTCTTGAAGCCCTGTTTTATATTGTAACCTAAAGATCTAATCTTCATAGAAATAACCACCCTTTTCCACATCACTGATAATCTTGCCGTTGTTCATGGTAATAGTACGCTTCTTCATTGCCTGTACAATCTCCATGTTATGAGTAACAACAAGTACTGTCGTACCACGCTTATTAATCTCATCGAGAATCTTCATAATCTCCCATGAATTCTCCGGGTCAAGGTTACCTGTAGGCTCATCACACAGAAGAATTGACGGTTCATTAACAAGTGCTCTCGCAATGGCTACTCTCTGCTGCTCACCACCTGAAAGCTCGTTAGGGAACGACTTATATTTATCAAGCAGACCTACCATTGAAAGCATGGCAAGAACACGTCCTCTTATAATTCTTGAAGGAGCCTCTACTACCTTCATTGCAAAAGCAATATTATCATACACATTGCGGTCAGGCAGGAGACGGAAATCCTGGAACACAACGCCTATGTCACGGCGGAGTGAAGGAAGTCTCTTTCTTGTAATCTTATTAAGATACTTTTTATTAACATATATCTTACCTGATGTTGCATCAAGTTCCTTAAGAAGCAGCTTAATAAGTGTAGACTTACCGGAACCACTGTTACCGACTACAAACACAAATTCACCCTTCTCAATCCTTAAATCTATTCCATTAAGTGCCGGTGTACCCGACGTATATTCCTTTGTTACATTTTCAAGTATAATCATGTTCTATGTGTTCCTTTCTAGAATGAATCCCTGTTCTCCACATACTTCATGTATTTTACTACCATAAGCGCTATCTTGAAGGTGATTGCGTCGTCAAACTTACGCAGGTCAAGACCTGTGCTCTTCTGAAGCTTGTCAAGGCGATACACAAGCGTATTACGGTGAATATAAAGCTGTCTGGAGGTCTCCGATACATTGAGGCTGTTCTCGAAGAACTTGTTAATTGTTGATAATGTCTCTTCATCAAAATCATCCGGCGATTTGCCGCCGAAAATCTCCCTGATGAACATCTGGCAAAGTGGAATCGGCAGCTGATATATAAGACGTCCTATTCCAAGTCTGCTGTATGCAACAACGCTCTTGTCACTGTAGAAAATCTTGCCCACATCAAGCGCCATCTGTGCTTCTTTGTATGATCTTGACACTTCTCTGATATCATTGATAACAGTTCCGTATGCAATCTTTGCAGCACTCATCGCCTCTGTACTTAACATATCTATTATCATATATGCAGTCTTATCAAGGTCATCAAGCGTATCCGTACTCTTAACTTCCTTAACAAGAATAATATTCTTTTCATCAACAGCTGTTATAAAATCATGAGTCTTAGGTGCAAAAAGTGTTCTTACAATCTCAAGAGCATTGGTGTCCTTCTCATTCTTTGTCTCAATTATATATACAACACGCTTGACTTCCGTATCAATATGAAGCTTCTTAGCTCTTGTATATATATCAACACGAAGAAGATTATCAAGCAGAAGATTCTTGATAAAATTATCCTTATCAAACCTCTCCTTATACGCCACTATAAGGCTCTGCACCTGAAATGCTGCCATCTTGCCTATCATATATACATCATCTGTCGTGCCGCGCGCAAGCAAAACAAGTTCCGTATGCTGGTCATCATTAACCTTAAAGAACTGGTATCCCTGAATAACCTGGCTCTCAGCAGGCGAAGTTATAAATGAAAGAACCGCCTTCTCACATTCCTCCGTATCCGGAAATGTTGTTGCTACAACCTTGCCATCCGTATCAATAAGGCAAAGATCTATTCTTGTAATAGACTTCAGAGCATCTATCGTATTCTGTAAAATCTGATTTGAAACCATCTTACCCCCGTTATCCTTTCTAAAGTCTGTATATTATAACTATAATTCGACATATTATACCAAACCATATATGAGGTATTATAACTCAATCAGTGCAAAAAAAAAAGAGGAAATGCTTATTTCTAAACATTTCCTCAAATTTTCACATTTATGTAGTTAGTTACATGAACTATTCACATCTGATATATGTGATTAGTGGCAGATAACCTGCTCTGTCTCCTTATCAAATACATGAAGCTTTGAAAGGTCAAGTGCGAACTTAACTGTATCGCCAGGACGAGCTGTTGTACGAGGATTAACCTTAGCTGTACATGTTACATCGTCAAGGTCGAAGTGAAGGTTAACTTCTGCACCGAGAAGCTCGTATACCTTAATTGTAGCTTCGATAATGCTGTCTGGTGATGATGCAAGGAAAAGTTCCTCATCATGGATATCCTCTGGACGGATACCTGCAACAACTGTCTTACCAACATATCCCTGCTCGATAAGCTTCTTACCCTTTGCCTCTGGAAGCTTGATTGAGAAGTTAGCGCCAAGCTCAAGTGTAACAACACCTGCATTCTCAACAACCTTAGCATCAAGAAGGTTCATCTGAGGTGATCCGATGAATCCTGCAACGAAGAGGTTCTGTGGTGTATTGTAGAGGTTCTGTGGTGTATCTACCTGCTGAATGATACCATCCTTAAGAACTACGATTCTTGTACCAAGTGTCATAGCCTCTGTCTGGT
>CAMBEF010000225.1 GCA_945865495.1 uncultured Bacteroides sp.
GCAGACAGTGAGGTATTCTGCCGTCAAGAATATGCACCCTTGATACGCCATTTTCAACTGCATCAATACAGTTATTGAGCTTAGGAAGCATTCCGCCGCCGATTGTTCCGCCCGCAAGAAGTTTTCTTGCCTCCGCTGTTGTAAGTTCAGATATAAGTGAGTTCTTATCCTCGAAATTCCTGAATACACCCTCTGTATCCGTAAGGAATGCAAGCTTTTCCGCATCTACGGCTCTTGCGATTGCACACGCTGCATCATCAGCATTGATATTGTATGCGTGATGGTCACTGCCGAATCCTATCGGGCATATGACAGGAAGGAAATCATCCTTAAGGAGTGCATGAATTATCTCAGGATTAACATCGTCTACATCGCCTACATATCCGATATCTTCTCCTGCCGAAAGCTTTTTCTTAACATGAAGCATGCCGCCGTCCTTGCCGCTTATACCGCATGCCTTAACGCCAAGATCCTGAATCATTGATACAAGGCTTTTATTCACCTTATTGAGAACCATCTCTGCAATCTCCATTGTAGGTTCGTCAGTAACGCGCAGCCCGTTCACGAACTTTGGCTCCATTCCTGATTTTTTAACCCAGCTGCTTATCTCCTTGCCGCCGCCATGAACTATTATCGGCTTGAAACCAACAAGCTTAAGAAGTACTACATCCTCAATAACCTTTCTTTTAAGCTCCTCGTCAACCATGGCACTTCCGCCGTACTTGACAACGATAATCTTACGATTGAACTTCTGTATATAAGGAAGCGCCTCAATAAGCACTTCTGCTTTTTTTAATTCTTCATCAATATTAACCGGCATCTCTAATCTCCTTCACTTCTGTAATCTGCATTAATCTGAACATAATCAAATGTAAGGTCGCAGCCCCATGCTGTTGCTGTCTCATTGCCCATCTTAACATCTGCAATTGCTGTCACCGGACTCTGCGAAAGAATCTTAGTTGCCTCATCCTCGCTGTAGTCAGTTGCAGTTCCGTTCTCAACAATCTTAATCCTGCCTGCACTGCTCTCAAAGTAAATATCAACCTTCTCAGGGTCAAAGTCAGCTGAAGAATAGCCCATTGCACAGAGAATCCTTCCCCAGTTGGCATCATGTCCGAATATTGCTGCCTTTGTAAGGCTTGATGTAACTATTGACTTGCTGAGAATCTTCGCCTGCTCCTTGTCCGATGCATTGATTACCTTAACCTCAAACAGACACGTTGCTCCTTCGCCATCTCCTGCAATCTTCTTGGCAAGCTCCGTACAGATGTAAAGAAGCGCTTCGTAGAACTCCTTGTAGCCTTCGCTGTTCTCTGAAGTAATCTCTGCATTGCCTGCCTCGCCATTAGCAAGGACAAGGACCGTATCGTTAGTTGATGTATCACCGTCAACTGATATCATATTAAATGTATCTGCGATAATTGCCGAAAGTGCTTTCTGAAGAACACTCTTTTCAATCTTTAAGTCTGTAGTGATAAATCCCAGCATTGTTGCCATATTAGGATGAATCATTCCTGAGCCCTTGCACATGCCACCCATTGTAACTTTAGTTCCGGCAACATCAAATGTAACGGCAGCCTGCTTCTTAACCGTATCTGTTGTCATAATTGCCTCTGCTGCAAGCTCTCCGTCTGTAAGCTCTTCACCAAGCAGTCCCTTAAGCCTGCTTATTCCTCCAAGCATTATATTCATCGGAAGCTGCTTGCCGATTACACCTGTGGATGCTATGAGTACTGAATCGGCCGGGATTGAAAGCTCCTGTCCTGCTTTAGCAGCAAGTGCCTTACAGTTATTAAGTCCTTCCTCGCCTGTACAGGCATTGGCTACACCGCTGTTAATGACAACTGCCTGAGCATATTCTGAATTATATACAACGCTGCGGTCCCACTTGACCGGTGCCGCATATACCTTGTTAGTTGTAAATGTTCCCGCTGTGACGCAAGCTGTCCTGGAGAACACCATTGCCATATCTTTTTTTACATTATTCTTAATACCTACATTTATTCCTGTTGCAAGAAAGCCCTTAGCTGCGGTAACTCCGCCATTTATAATCTCCATAGTCTGATTCCTCCGTTAAACATTTAAACATTAAACAAATAAAAATTATTATGGGAACATTGGAACCTGCTTAAGTCCCGTATTCTCAGGAAGACCAAACAGGAGGTTCATGTTCTGTACTGCCTGACCCGCTGCACCCTTAACAAGATTATCAAGTGCGCCCATCATTATAATTCTGTTTGTTCTCGGCTCTATCTTAAAGTTGACATCAACATAATTACTGCCTTCTACCCATCTTGTCTCAGGGCAGACATCCTTATCGAGCACTCTCACAAAATACTCATCCTTATAGTACTTGTCATATGCCGCCTTAACATCTTCATAAGTTACATCCTTCTTAAGGTCAGCATATGATGTAACAAGTATTCCTCTGTTCATAGGAACAAGGTGCGGTGTGAATATAAGCTTTATATCCTTGCCTGCTGCATAACCAAGCTGTTCCTCAATCTCAGGAGTATGTCTGTGAGTACCTACTCCGTATGCCTTCATGCTCTCATTAACCTCGCAGAACAGATTGGCAACCTTGGCACCTCTTCCTGCCCCTGACGTTCCTGACTTTGCATCTATTATAATCGAATCCGGGTCAATTATTCCTTCCTTAACTAAAGGATATATTGTAAGTATGGAACACGTTGTGTAGCATCCCGGATTAGCAACAATTCTTGTATCCTTTGTTATCTTATTCCTGTTTATCTCACAGAGTCCGTATACAGCTTCATCTATGTACTGAGGACTCTTATGTTCTATCTTATACCACTGCTCATATACATCTACATTCTTGAGCCTGAAGTCAGCACTCAGGTCGACTATCTTCACCTTAGAAAGAATCTTATCATTAACGAGTGATGCACAAAGACCCTGCGGTGTGGCAGTAAATATCACATCCACTCTGTCAGCAAGTTCCTCCATATTGTCGTCCATGCACTTAGCATCAACAAGCTGAAATACATTTCTGTATATATCTGCATATTTCTGGTCAATATAACTTCTTGAACCAAACCATTCAATCTGTGCTTCGCTATGTCCGAGGAGCAGCCTTACCAATTCATTGCCTGCATATCCTGTGGCACCGATAATTCCGACTTTAATCATTGTCTCATCGTTCCTTTCATATAAGGTTTTCAAATTAAGTACTTTAGATACAATACTACTCTTTTTACTTATTGTAAAGAGGTTTTTGTAATATTTTTTATATTTATTCATATTTTTTGCATAATATTCATTTTTATATGTTGCATTTACAAAAATAATGTTGTATATTAGATTCTAGTTTTAAACAACGCTGCCACAGGCAGCATACATATGGAGGATATCATAATGAAAGAGAAAGTTATTCTTGCTTACTCAGGTGGTCTTGATACCACAGCCATCATTCCTTGGCTTAAGGAAAATTTTGATTACGAAGTTATCTGTGTCTGCGCTGACTGCGGACAGGAAGAGGAACTTAACGGACTTGATGAAAGAGCTAAGAGCTGTGGTGCTTCAAAGCTTTACATTGAAGATCTTACTGACACATTTGCAGAAGATTACATAGTTCCATGTGTTCAGGCACATGCCGTATATGAGGATAAGTATCTTCTTG
>CAMBEF010000226.1 GCA_945865495.1 uncultured Bacteroides sp.
CCTTATGTATGCCGGCTTTGTTCCGCAGCATCCGCCAATAATATTCATTCCATATGCAGATATCTTCTGCATGTTATCGCAAAAGTACGATGCATTATTCATAAACACCATGCGGTTATTCATCTGTTCGGGATAGCCTGCATTTGGAAGACATGACATGTACTTATCCTTTGCAAATGTAAGCCTCTGCATTATGTTATTCATATGCCCCGAGCCAATACCGCAGTTAAATCCGCATGAATCAATGCAGTCCATCTGCTCTGCCTGCTGCATTATCCTTGCCGCACTTATTCCGCTTGCCGTAAATCCATTCTTATTAAGGCAGAAATCCGCCATTATAAATACGTCAGATTTGCTTCTTATATACTCTGCCGCCTCTTTTATATCATCAAAATCAGCAAACGTCTCAAATCTGATTGCATCCACTTTCATATCCAGGAAAATATCGCAGATCATCTTGTATTCCTCAACGGCATTTCCCTCTGATTCAGCATTTTCCTTGATTGGCCCGATATCTCCTGCCACATAAGCCCTGCCGTCTGCACACTTTTGGGCGATTCTGCACGCATCTTCAATGAGCTTTTTAAGTTCATCTCTGCCAATTCCAAGCATCTGGGTGTTAGCCGCAAATGTATTGGTTCTTATAAGCTTAGCACCTGCATCTATATATTCATTATGTATTCTCTCGATTATATCCGGTCTCTCAATATTGGCAAACTCAGCAAATGCCTCAGGATTGTTGGTAATCTCCGAATAATATGTTCCCATCGCACCATCGGTTATAAGCCTGTGCCCTTTGAGATATTCTCTTAAACTCTCCATCATGCCCTCTCTTCTGCATATATTTCTTCTGCATATATTTACATACGGTTTATAATAACATGCATTTTTTTCATCATCAAGGCATATTATTTCGATAGAAATACATGCACATATGAACAGCTCACATGAATTGTTCATTTAAACTGCTCATGCATGAAAATATATGTGGAAATGAGGTCAAACATGAACGAATTCAACCTATACAGTGACATCAGTGCGCGCACCGGCGGTGAAATCTATCTTGGAATCGTAGGGCCGGTACGAACAGGCAAATCTACTTTCATCAAACGATTCATGGACATCTGCGTTCTTCCGGCAATGACTGATGCCAATGCACGAACACGTGCTACCGATGAGCTTCCTCAAAGTGCCGCCGGTAAGACAATTATGACTACCGAGCCAAAATTCATTCCTAATGAAGCTGCTGCCATTACCGTATCAGACAACATCAGTCTGAAAGTACGCCTTATCGACTGTGTCGGTTTCATGGTGGAAGGTGCATCAGGACACATTGAGGACGGACGGGAGCGTATGGTGAAGACTCCGTGGTTTCCTAATGAGATTCCTTTTACCAAAGCTGCTGAGATTGGAACTGACAAAGTAATACAGGAACACTCCACAATAGGCATTGTTGTCACCACTGACGGATCATTCGGAGATCTTGCGCGTTCAAGCTATGTTCCTGCCGAAGAACGCACGATAAATGAGCTTCGCAGGATTGGCAAACCATTTGTTGTTCTCCTTAACAGTTCACATCCATATGATAATTCCACAGCCGACCTTGCAAAAGATCTTTCTTCCAAATACAGCGTTACTGTTATTCCTGTCAATTGCGACCAGCTGAAAGAAGATGACGTCACACGCATACTGGAGAATGTCCTTTATGAATTCCCGGTAACTGAATTCAGACTCTACGCACCTTCATGGCTTGAGATGCTTTCCGACAATCATCCCGTGAAGCTCTCCTGTATAGCTTCACTCAAAGACATGCTTGGACGCTATTCAAGGATAAAAGATTTTAAAGATTCACCATATTCCATTTCAGATGATTTTATTGAAAAACTCAGCATAAGCAATATAAATACTTCCGACGGAAGCATAAGACTTGATGCCGTAATGCGCCCTGACGTATATTTCAATACAGTAAGTGAACTTACAGGCACATCTATACATAATGAATATGAGCTGATCAGCACAATCAGTGACTTAAGCCGGCGGCGCCGTGAATTCGATAATGTAAGCTCTGCCATGGCTGATGTAGCAATCTCCGGTTTTGGTGTTGTTGCTCCTTTACGTTCTGAGATTACACTTGAAGAACCGGTTGTTATCAAGAATGGGAGTAAATACGGTGTCAAAATCAAAGCCTCCGCACCGGCAATCAATCTGCTTAAAACAAGCATTCAGGTTGAGATTGCTCCTATCGTTGGTTCAAAACAGCAGGCTGATGACCTTATAGATTATATAAAAGCCAATTCTGCCGGCAATCCTGACGGAATATGGGATACCAATATATTTGGAAAGACCGTCGAGCAGATTGTGGATGACGGAATTACCGAAAAGACCCGTAACATAACTGCCGAAAGTATGGGAAAGATAAGTGATACTCTTGAAAAGGTAATGAACGAGAATTCAGGTCTCGTCTGCCTGATTGTGTAAACTGCCTGAGTAATACTTTTTCAGTATTATGCAAAACAGGGAGCCTCTGCATATCATATTGCAGAAGCTCCCTGTCCTTTTCCGGATTCGAATAATCGCTGCGTATTATAACCTACATTGATATGTATTCTGACAGATGTTCATTATGCCACATATGGCCTCCAGGAAAGACATCATGCCGTATATTATCTCCGGCATCAAACAGGCTATATGCTTTTTTGATTATATCTACCTGCTTATTAACATTGTCAATTCCTCCCGGACCGTTAAGATGGTCATCCAGCCCCGACTGGATAATCAGCCTGCGCGGAGCAATCATCGCCGCAATGTCTCCCATATCTACGTGTTCCCACAGGCGCGGAACGTAGTTGCAGCTGCAGTTGTTGTTAAGATAAAGGTGTGCATCCCTGAATCCATACATGTATCCGCTTATGACTACCTTCTTCACACGTTCATCAAGTGCTCCAAGCCACATAGCCTGCATTCCGCCTCCCGAGAAACCAACGCATGCGATATCATCCGTATCCCACTCGCCTCTCTCCTCGATATAGTCTATGAGCCTGAATCCGTCCCATGTGTTCATGCCTACAACTGTCATTCCCAGTGGCTCTGCCATATGTGCAAGGTTATAACATGTTCCCTCAAGAAAATATTCGTCACCCTGCTTTGCCATATCACGTCTCTCGCCGAAGCCACGGCAGTCCGGACATATGGCAACACACCCCTGCTTTGCCAGCGCAAGTCCGTAATCATAATTGAATCTGTCGATAGCCTCTGTTACCTGCGGAATAGCCGCACAGCCAGCAACGCTGTACTTGCCTCCGCCCTGATGCCCACACATTGCTATGTAGCACTTGGCATTGCCGTTGCCTGCACATTCATCAGGTATAAGAATGTACATAGGCATCCAGACATCTTCTTCTGTCTGGATTATTACCTTCTCCCTCGTGATGCCTCCGTCAAGCCTCACCTTTTCTGCAACTATCGGCTTGATATTACACATCTCCATCCTGTCCAGTCCGAGAAGTCTTATAAGAATTGCCTTGGTCTACTCTTTCCATCCAAGAAACTCTTCTCTTGTGACTGCTTTCATGCCGTCCTGCCTTGCGTACTTCTCGTACTCC
>CAMBEF010000227.1 GCA_945865495.1 uncultured Bacteroides sp.
ATTATCGCTATTAAGACTATCAATACCGAAATTACAAATAGCATTTGTCCATACCTTCTTTCTACACAGCTTAGTGCCATGTAGGTGTGCCTTTATCCTATATCGCCCGCACACGTGGGAATTACAGATAAACGCTTTCGCTTCACGACGCATTACTTTATGTAATACTATCTCCTCTATTGCCATTGCGAGGATAAGGACTTTCTCTAAAGCCCTCCATGGGTTATTATCCCTCCGCTACATTTAATCTGCCTTGCTCGCTCCACCTTCACTTTTGGTCCATCGGCACTCTTCGCAAGCTATGCTGCTTTTTGCCGGGCAGGTGCACCGGAGTTCTTTTTATCCGTAATTGATATTCAGTTGTCCTGTCAAAGTTCATCGCTTTGACAAGAGATATAATACAACTGAATATTATCTTTCGGAATGGACTACACTGGTGTATTTAATCTATTTTCCACCAGTTTTTGGTGTTTCTTTGTTATTCTTCCAAATATGTACTGCTAATGGTCTTGCCGGCTCTTGAAATTGTTCCAGATACTCTTCAAATACTTCCGTATTAACTAATGCCGAATTTCCAACCTTGTATATGGCTCCTGCCTTTTTTGCCAATGTCATATACGTCGTCTTTCCAAGACTGTATATAATAGAACCTTCTGTAGCATTAACATATTTCTTCATCACATCTTTGGTATCTGAATACGTTTTATATGAATGCGCCATTACTTATCCTCCTTCCATAACGGATGTTTCATTGGTACGGGCTCTTCTCTAAACTGTTCCATATACTCATCGAATATTTCCAAATTTATTAGGACGGTTCCACCTTGGCTGTCACCTATCTTATAGACTGCTCCTGCTGCCCTTGCCATTTCTATAAATCTGTGGTGTCCTATGCTATATGTAATTGAGCCTTCGCCTATTCTTACGAACTTTTTCTCAACATATTTACCGCTTCCCGGCACTTTATATAAATGCTTCATGTATTCCTCTAACTTTCCTACACTGATAAGAGTTGTCCTTACTAACCTTATAATCGCTCCTGCTGCACTTGCGTATGCCATAAGCTCGTCCTCCGGCTTATTAAACATCTTTGTTGCTTCTTCTAATCTAATATATCTTTTTGCTATATCAGTATTCTGGTTGTAAGCCCTACAGTTGTTGACTAAAATATTTGCCATAACCACTCCTACTTGTAAAAACCATCTTCTACTATTCTGAAAGTCTCTAAATATCTATCTAATATCTCTGTATTCACAAGTACAAGCTGACCAATTTTGTAACAAGCTTTCGCATCCTTTGCTAATTCCTGAAACTTTGTCATTCCCATTGAATACATCTTTGCACCCTCTGAATATCTTACAAATTTCTGTGCTTTCTCTTTATTCATCTTCTTATCTTCCATAGTCTTTTTTCTCCTTTACAACAATGTACGTGAAACACGCTTATTTACTGGTTTTAAGTGATGTTGAATTTGTCATTTGCTGTCAAAAATCGACTATTTTTTATAAAAATCAGTTGATTTTTACAACTTTTGACAGCAAATTGCTTCCGTAACGCAAAAAAGCGGATATTTCCTAGGTTTTCTAGAAAATATCCGCTAATAATTAGTGCAAATTCTATTAAATTGGAGCCATATCCTCTACTTATTTCTCGCTATTTCTGTAGATGAATACAACTTTTTGCTGTCATTTTGCTGTCAGCTTAAATATGATATGCTTCAAACCCTTGAAAACACTGGGTTTATTTATCTAACGACTTCATCGTCGGGAAGAGCAGAACATCCCTGATTGCTGCTGAATCAGTAAGAAGCATTACCATTCTGTCGATACCGAAGCCGATACCGCCTGTAGGCGGCATACCGTATGCAAGTGCGTTGAGGAAATCCTCATCTGTGTGGTTAGCCTCTTCGTCACCCGCATCTGCAAGTGCGTCCTGCGCTGCAAAACGCTCTCTCTGGTCGATTGGGTCATTAAGCTCTGAATATGCATTGGCCATCTCCCAGCCGTTCATAAACAGCTCAAAACGCTCAACGTACTCAGGAGCATCCGGCTTCTTCTTAGTAAGGGGTGATATATCAAGAGGATGGTCCATTACAAATGTAGGCTGGATAAGATGCTCCTCAACGAACTCCTCGAAAAACAGATTAAGGATATCGCCCTTCTTATGTCTGTCCTCGAATGCTACACCCTTCTCCTTAGCAACGGCCTTAGCCTCTTCATCAGTCTTAATCTGTGTAAAGTCAACGCCTGAATACTTCTTAACTGCATCAAGCATTGTTATTCTCTCGAATGGCTTAGAGAAGTCAATCTCAACATCACCATACTTAACCTTAGTTGTTCCGTTGACTTTCTCACATACAGTCCTGTAAAGTGATTCAGCCAGCTCCATCATGCCATAGTAATCTGTGTATGCCTGGTAGAGCTCCATAAGTGTAAATTCAGGATTATGCCTTGTATCAACACCCTCGTTACGGAATACTCTTCCTATCTCATATACTCTCTCCATACCACCAACGATAAGTCTCTTAAGGTACAGCTCAAGTGAGATACGAAGCTTAACGTCCTCGTCAAGCGCATTGTAATGTGTCTCAAATGGTCTTGCTGCGGCACCGCCTGCATTAGATACAAGCATAGGTGTCTCAACTTCCATGAAATCCCTTCCGTCAAGGAAATTACGGATCTCCTTGATAATCTGTGAACGCTTCACAAATGTTGTCTTAACCTCAGGATTCATGATAAGGTCAAGATATCTCTGTCTGTAACGGATTTCTGTATCTGTAAGTCCATGGAACTTCTCAGGAAGCACATGAAGGCTCTTTGTCAGAAGTGTAATCTCTGACACATGAATTGACATCTCGCCCTTCTGTGTACGGAACACTTCACCCTTAACACCTACGATATCACCGATATCAAACTTCTTGAATGCAGCATATGGCTCTTCTCCAATGCTGTCTCTTGCTACATATATCTGGATATTACCGTTAAGGTCTGCAACATTGCCAAATGAAGCCTTACCCATAACTCTCTTCTGCATAAGTCTTCCGGCGATTGATACCTGCTTGCCCTCAAGCTCATCAAAATTATCCTTAATATCCTTTGTATGATGAGTCACATCATACTTTGTAATCTGGAATGGATCATTGCCTGCTTCCTGCAGCGCCTTAAGCTTATCCATTCTTATCTTTATCTGCTCATTAACATCCGGTGTCTGTCTGTTCTGCTCAGCCACTGTTATTACCTCTCTTCGTTATGATTACTGTCTGCTGATTGAAAGTACCTTGTACTCAACCTCGCCCATCTGTGTCTCAACCTTGATTACATCGCCGACCTTCTTGCCGATGAGTGCTGAACCAAGCGGAGATTCGTTAGAAATCTTATTCTTAAGGCTGTTAGCCTCTGTTGAACCAACGATTGAGAACTCAAGCTCCTCATCGAATTCAAAGTCAAAAAGCTTAACTACACAGCCGATATTTATCTTATCAGAGTCTACTTCAGTCTCAACAACAACTTCTGCATTCTTAAGAATATTCTCAAGCTCTTCAATTCTTGCCTCAATATCACGCTGCTCATCCTTCGCAG
>CAMBEF010000228.1 GCA_945865495.1 uncultured Bacteroides sp.
GAGAGCATCTGCCTTACAAGCAGAGGGTCACAGGTTCGAGCCCTGTAGGCCCCACTACAACGAATCCTAAGCAGCTTAATTACATATGGCGAGATAGCTCAGTTGGCTAGAGCATACGGTTCATACCCGTAGTGTCGAGGGTTCAAATCCCCCTCTCGCTACTAACAGAAGCATTTGAAGATATTTTCTTCAGATGCTTTTTTGTATATCAGAAAAATGGACATCCTGCCCTTGACAACAGCAGGGAAAACGTATAGCATAAAATCTATATGGATTATTTTTGGAGGAAATTTATGCGCGTTGGAATGGGATACGATGTCCATAAGCTCGTTGAAGGACGCAAGCTTATAATGGGCGGAGTTGAGATACCATATGAAAAGGGACTTCTGGGGCATTCGGATGCAGATGTTATTCTGCATGCAATTATGGATGCGCTTCTTGGTGCAGCGGCACTTGGAGATATAGGCAAACATTTTCCTGATACGGCAGCTGAATATGAGGGAGCATCAAGTATTGAACTCCTTAAGGTCGTTGGAAAGATGCTTGCGGATAAGAACTATATAATAGAGAATATTGACGGAACAATAATTGCACAGAGACCGAAGATGCGCCCTTATATTGACCAGATGAGGGAGAATGTTGCCGGTGCACTTGGCATAGATGTCGACAGAGTTAATATTAAGGCAACAACGGAAGAAGGTCTGGGATTTACAGGAAGCGGTGAAGGAATAAGTGCACAGGCTGTTGTAAGTATTAATTCCGTAGCTAACTATATGTATGAGAATTCCTATGTAACGGGTTCGGATGGCGGATGCGCAGGCTGTCAGGGCTGTACAAGACGATAAGAGAAAGCTATGTAATATGATATGCAAATGCGCATAAATGAGCAATGCACATAAATGAGCATAATGCATATGATATTAATGCAATAATCAGGAGCGGAATGTAGACATGGGAATGATAGCATTTATAAAACAGGAAATGGCAGTAATTAAGGATCGTGATCCTGCCATAAGAACGGCAGCGGAAGTTTTTCTGTATCCGAGCTTTAAGGCAATAATAAAGTATAAGACGGCTCATAAGCTTTATCTTAAGAAGCATTACTTCCTTGCAAGGTGGATATCGCAGAGATGTGCAAGAAAGACCGGAATAGAGATTCATCCGGGTGCTCAGATTGGGGAAGGCCTTTTTATCGATCATGGACATGGAGTCGTAATAGGAGAGACAGCCATTCTTGGCAATAATGTTACACTTTATCAGGGAGTCACACTTGGAGGTACGGGTAAGGAAAAAGGTAAGAGACATCCGACACTCGGTGATAATGTAATGGTAGGAGCAGGTGCCAAGATACTGGGGTCGGTAACAATAGGCAACAATGTTAAGATTGGTGCGGGCTCAGTTGTGCTTAAGGATGTTCCTGATAATTCAACTGTTGTCGGGGTGCCGGGAAGAGTTGTAATACAGAATGATGTAAGGGTTAATGACCTTGACCAGATACATCTTCCTGACCCTGTGATGAATGACATCGAATCACTTAAGGCGGCGAATGTAAGACTTCAGAGAGAGATAAATGAATTGCGTAGAGATGCGCACAAGAATGCGCAGAGTGGAGGAGAAGACTAACATGAAAATATATAACACACTTACGGCAAAAAAAGAAGAATTTGTACCACTTGAAGAAGGCAAGGTCAAGATGTATGTGTGCGGACCTACAGTATACAATCTTATCCATATCGGTAATGCACGTCCAATGATAGTTTTTGATACTGTAAGAAGATATCTTGAGTATAAGGGATATGAAGTTAATTATGTATCCAACTTTACTGATGTTGATGATAAGATTATTAAGGCTGCCAATGAAGAAGGTGTTACAGCTGATGTGATATCAACAAGATATATTGCAGAATGTAAGAAGGATATGGCAGGAATGAATGTTAAGCCTGCAACAAAGCATCCTCTTGCAACAGAAGAGATAGACGGAATGATTGAACTTATACAGACACTTATTGACAAAGGATATGCATACAATGTCAATGGCACTGTATATTACAGAACAAGAAAGTTCAAGGGTTACGGCAAACTTTCCAAGAAAAATATTGACGACCTTGAGGCAGGGCACAGGGATATTAAGGTTGCCGGTGGAGAAGAAAAGGAAGATCCGCTTGATTTTGTACTCTGGAAGCCTAAGAAGGAAGGTGAGCCTTATTGGAAATCACCATGGAGCGAGGGACGTCCGGGGTGGCATACGGAATGCTCTGTAATGGCGAAGAAGTATCTTGGTGAGAGTATAGATATACATGCAGGCGGTGAGGATCTTATATTCCCTCACCATGAGAATGAGATAGCACAGAGTGAAGCGGCTAATGGCGTGCAGTTCTCAAAATACTGGATGCATAATGCATTTCTTAAGATTAATAACGTAAAGATGTCAAAGTCACTTGGTAATTTCTTTACGGTAAGAGACATAGCAGCCAAGTATGACCTTCAGGTACTCAGATTCTTTATGCTTAGTGCCCATTACCGCAATCCGCTTAATTTCAGCGAGGAGCTTATGGAGTCAGCAAAGAACAGTCTTGAGAGAATTACAACAGCGGCTGACAATCTTAATCATATGATAGAGAATGCACAGGATAAGGCAGTTTCAGAAGAAGAAAAGAATATTCTTGTGCAGCTTGATGGCATGATTAAGCAGTTTGAAAATGCAATGGATGATGATTTCAATACAGCTGATGCAATAACGGCAATATTTGATATGGTTAAGCTTGCCAATACGTCATGCAAGTCATCAGACTCGAAAGAGTTCTTACAGGAAGTGCTTGATAAGATAGCCGGAACATGCGGGGTACTCGGACTTGAAGTTGTAAGTGAGAAGGAGCTTCTGGATGAAGATATAGATAATCTTATTCAGGAGAGACAGCAGGCAAGAAAAGACAGGAATTTTGCAAGAGCTGATGAGATAAGGCAGCTTCTCCTTGACAAAGGCATTGTGCTTGAGGATACAAGAGAAGGCGTGAGATGGAAGAGAAGCTGATTGTGGAAGATAATAAGGATTTCCTTGGAATAATAAGACAGGTGCTTGATGTAAAGCAGGTTGATGTTATGTCATATTCGCCGCTTACACTTGCATATATAGGCGATGACGCTTATGACCTTGTGATAAGGACGTATCTGCTTGGCAAAGGCAACATGCCTGTTAATAAGCTTAACAGAATGGCTAACGAACTTGTAAAAGCCAAAGCACAGTCAGATATGATGGATGTTATAGAACCTATGCTTGATGAGGAAGAACATGCGGTGTATAAGCGCGGGCGCAATGCCAAGTCTTATACAAAGGCAAAGAATGCGACGGTGGCAGATTACAGACGTGCAACCGGTTTTGAAGCCCTTATGGGGTATCTGTATCTGCAGGGAAGACTTGTGCGTATGGTAGAACTTATCAGGGCAGGTATTATTGAAAGGTTGGATGCAGATGAGATATGAAGAACTTACAATAGAAGGAGATCGGAAGAGCGTCGTGTAGGGAA
>CAMBEF010000229.1 GCA_945865495.1 uncultured Bacteroides sp.
GTTCCATGCTGTACTCAATCGGCGGAGCAGCAAGCTCAACCGAATCAGTCTGCCCATCAGAATCCGTGACAAGCTGTTCAATATCTGTCCCCGGGTCTCCGCTGTATGATATGCTTACCCTTGCATCCTGAATCGGCTCCATTGTATCTCCTGCCACAACACTCACCTGAAGAAGCCCGCTGTCTGTTGCATTATTACCATTAATTGCATCCATATTCCATACCATTTCCATATTATATAATCTAAAGCTACTATATGCACGAATGTGTGGTGTATTGCATAAGATAATAGCAAAATGTAAAATTTCACATGCAGCTGTCTGAACAGCTGACCTGAATGGAGGATATAATGGCTCAGTATAAAGTTGCAATTGATGCCGGTCATGGCGGCAGCGATCCCGGTGCCGTATATAACGGAAGACAGGAAAAAGATGATGTACTCCGCCTTGCAATGGCCGTTGGCAAGATACTTGAGAATAGCGGCGTTGATGTATTTTATGTAAGAGATGACGATACCTATGAAACACCTTTTAAGAAAGCCACGGACGCTAATAATTCCGGAGCCGATCTTTTCGTATCTCTCCATCGCAATTCGTCAGAGATTCCTAACCAGTACTCCGGTGTTGAAAGCCTTGTATATGCAGATGGCGGTACAAGAAGCCTCCTTGCCGATAATATCAATTCTGAACTGAGTGCCATCGGTTTTAACAATCTTGGCATTGATGAACGTCCTAATCTTGTTGTTCTCAAACGAACCAAAATGCCTGCCGTTCTCGTTGAAGCCGGTTTTATAAACAGTGACACCGACAACCGCATATTTGATGATAATTTTAACAAAATCGCACAGGGTATTGCCGATGGCATACTTACGACAATATACCAGACTACCATGCCGTCACGGCAGGCGCGGCCCGTATCTGCTGATGCCGGCAATGCAGTGAGTACAGAAAATGATTCATCAACAGAACATTCCGCCCAGCCATCATCAGAGGCTTTACTGTCTCCGACAGCAGTACCGTCCACAACCCCACGCACAATGCCCGATGGCAGCTATACAAAATGGGGCTGTGACTGCGAGAACATGAATGGCAGCAATGCACAGTTTGATAAATTATACCGTGTACAGGTAGGCGCATTCCGCAATAAAGAATCTGCCGACCGTATGCTCAATTCACTTCTCATAGAAGGATTTCCCGCCTTCATCGTGTATGATGATGGCATATACAAAGTACAGGTTGGTGCGTATGGCTACCTTGCCAACGCAGTCAAGATGGAAGAACGTCTTAGACGGTTCAGATATAACACTTACATCACAACCTGACAGATTGGTTCTGTAACCATAAAAAGCGCCTCTGTTCGCGAACATATTACCATTCACGAACAGAGGCGTCTTTAAATTATTGCAAAAGCTTATCTTCTATACATACCTGTCTGCTGCAACACAAATCCGGCCTTTTTTGGTCTCATATATAATTCCTCCATATACGAACTTACCGAATCCTCTTACCGCAACAACGTCTCCCGGCTTCACAACTCCGCTGTTATTCTCATACTGCCGTCCGTTTACAAACACTTTCTTATCACGGAACATCTCTATGGACTGGCTGCGTGACATATTGTAAAGCTTTGATATAACTGCATCGAGCCGTTCAGATGATATAACAAGCTCCTGCCGTTCAAGCTCAACAGAAACACTCGCCGTTATCTCTTCCGTGCCCACTATTCTGCACTTAACACTTGTATGCTTTACCTTATCTAGGCTATCTGCTATATATGGAACTATTTTTCTGGTTGCAAATACATACGCCGTCTTATCCCTTATCATTATATCTCCTATAACATCGCGCTCAATTCCAAGATTCATGAGTGCACCAAGGAAATCTCTATGTGTAAGGTCATCAGAGAACTTTTTAATGAGAGGTTCTATCATAACAACGTCAATAGGAAAATCCTCTTCGTATCCGAATTCTTCCGCATTGCCGAATCTTGCCATAACTCTCTCGCATCCGTCTGTGCCACCGAAAAGAGTAATATATCCTGCCAGTGCACTGTCACACGCAATTGCTGCATCCGACATTGACAAAAAATCCGTGAAAAGATATATTCCCTGGTTATATGACTTTCTGGCAAGCTCTTCGAATCTCTTTTTTAACTGCTGGTCATTATTATCCATATGCCACCATCATCAGATTGTATAATCAGCCCAGACTCTGTCACACACATAATTCTTCATCTTTTCCCTGTGTGCAACATGCAATGGGTCATTGCCGAAGTTTCTGCAGGCCTCCATGTCCTCAAATTCACAATACATGACGATATCATGTGGGCCTCCGGTCTCATTAACACCTATCTCAGCCCTGATAAGTCCCGGAACCTTACCGTTCATATTAGCTACAGATGCCTTAATATCACTTATAACCTTATCTCTGCCTTCACTATCCGCCGCATCAGTAAGGTGAAACATTGCTATATGTCTTATCATAATTATTCTCCATCTGCACTGCCTGCAGTCTCCTCATATATCTTAACTATTCCGCTCTGTGAAGTCATACCGTCTATAAGCGAATTAATATATTCCTGAGACTTTGAGTTCTTCATGCTGTCAGTCATTATTGACTTCTGTGCATCAGTAAGATATCTGCTGCTGAAGTAAAGCACATAATTCTTATTATCATCCGCAACTGTCACTACTGTCTTATCGCCTTCCTTACGCTCACTGTCAAAAAGCCATGATATAACTTCAGCTCCTGTTGTAATTGATGACTGCGTTGCTCCTGTTGCAAGAGACTTATCATCTGTCTCATATCCGCTCTTAAGATCATCCGCTGCATACTGAGGGCAGAGTGCTCTGAATGAGTTGCCATCAGTTATTGATGCAAGCATCTCATTGGCCTTATCAAGATCAGCAACTTCAAGATATCTGTAATCTACGACATCATATGTATTCTTATTCTCATTGTAATAATCATTAATCTCTGCATCTGAGAATGTAAGATTCTTCTGATAATCATCATAATATGCATTAGCACGCAGATACTGCTTGACATAAGGCTCAATGCTGCTCTGTGTAGCATACTCACCGAATGTCTTCTTATAATAATCCTTAACACTGCTGCCATCATCAGAAGCAGCCTTCTCAATTGATGAATTAAACTCATTATAATCATCGGTATCATCGTAACTGAATGAATTTTTATCAGCTTCTGCCGATAATGCTTTCATCTCTTTTATCATCTCTACCGCATTAACACCAAAATAATCAGCCCATGTCTCATCGCCGCGATATGTCTGCTTTGAAAGGTCTGAACTTGTATCAAGTCCAAAATATGATGCATATGAGCCATAAGTATTCATAAAGTTGTTAATTCCCATATGATAATAAAAATCATATTCAACTTTGCCTATCTTTTCGCCATTAACGGTAACAGCCGTTCCGTAACGCTCATTAACCTTTTTACCTATTGCAAATATCAGTGCTGCTGCAACCGCAACAAGTACAACAATCACCGTGATTCTTGTGAT
>CAMBEF010000230.1 GCA_945865495.1 uncultured Bacteroides sp.
AAGTCCGACAAGTACGCCTGCATATATTGCCAGAAACTTCCAGTATCCTTTAAGTCTTCTTTTCTTCTTATATCTTCTATCTGACTTCTTATCTTCGATCATCTGCTTATCCCTCTTATTTTACAAGAAATGCCGTAGGACACTGTCTTGGTCCTGTTGGCGAATATGGTGTGTTGATTACTGAGCCTTCATAATACATCTGTGTTGATGTTCCGCCATCCATAGTAGATGCATTAACAGCTCCGTACTGCTGCATTATATAGAGGAGATCTGCAAATGACGCACCAAGGCTGTTAGCCTGACGTCCGTCTATTGCAAGCAGAAGAACTGCGCCATCCGCTCTCTGACCTACAGCCGTACGTGGATTAAGTCCTCCGCCTACACCTGATACATCCTGTGCCTCACCATTGATTATAAGAAACGGTCCTATACTGTTGCTTATACTTACACAGTCACGCATTCCCATATCAAGAGCCTGCTGTCCTGTCATATTACCTACAACAAGTATGTTATCCTTTGTAAATCCCGTAACATGGCATCTTGTAGTTGTATCCCCGTTAACAATCCTGCCATCCGTCATTACAAGGCCTACAGGCATAGCAGTATATGTAAGCTCTCCGTCAACAAATTCTCCTCCGTTGACACCACCCACAGCATTATACTGGGCTGCTATCTTGGCAACGACCTTACCGTCTCCCTCAAAGAACTGCGGAACCGTTCCCACAAACACTCTTGAAGGATCCTTAATAATCATAAGCTTGCCGCGATAGGTTGTTCCCTTAATATCTACAATCTCTATATCCTGACTCTGTTCTTCGCTCTCATCTGAAGGATCTGTTCCCGATACCATTGTCACAAGGCTTGTGTTTGTAATGACATCTGTATCCTTTATTGAATTCTTCTCTATGATAGCCTTTACCTCATCCTCCGAGAAGAACCAGTTGGCAATGAATCCAATGGCACTTGTCTCTCTGAGTGACATAACGAACTGTTCCTGCGCAGTCTTGGACGGGCCATATACCACAACACACATAAGTGCATATATTCCTCCGCACAGTATCACCAGCGTTACAATTATCGTAAGAAATACCTTTCCTATAGCACTAAGAACTCTTCCGGGCTTTCTGTCCTTTCCATCATCCTCCGGGTCAAGCATCTGTGAGTCATCCACTTCAAACAGTTCTACTTCTTCCCTCTTCCTTCGTCTGTTCTCTGACATTACATTTCTCTCTTTCTATTTTCTGAATACCCATCTTCTCTGTATCTGAAAACTTATTAAAAATAATATTGTGTCTATAACTGCTTTGGCTACCACAGTAAGCACGCCGCCCAGTGAAAGCACATCTGTTACCATCCATACAAGGTAGTATGAAACCAGCATCTGTATAACACAGAGTATATAGTATCTCACGAGTGACTTTCCAACATTGCCGTCATCCTTAAAAACTGCTTTTCTGTTCATCGTATAATTAAAAAGTGATGATATAATCCTGGCAGTCACAGTTGCCGTAAATACAGCCGTCTTAGTCTCCATGACCTTAACGCACAGCCATCGTATTATTGCAAATGCTCCAAGGTCGATTCCTGATGATGCAAGTGAGCTGGCCATAAACTTAAGTATCACGCCATATATCTTGAACGAATCCCTGAAAGGGTGAAAATGCGTTGAGGCATTCTCTTCTATGTACACGGTCTCTATAGTAACTTCACTGTACCCTATTCCAAGTCTTCCCATCTCAAGCAGCATATTGGTCTCATATTCAAACCTCTCACCGCTTATTCCTGCAAATGTATCGAGATACCTGGCAGGTATCGCCCTAAGTCCCGTCTGTGTATCATGTATATTGATACCACATGCCGTCCTGAATACAAAGCTTGTTATATTATTGCCAAATCTGCTCTTAAATGGCACATTATCTCCGGAAAAATCTCTTGAGCCAAGTATAACCTTATCCTTAGCTTCAAGCATGGCATTAACACACTTCATTATATCTGATGCCTGATGCTGTCCGTCACCATCAACAGTCACAACACCATCTATGTCCGGTCTGTTCGCCAGACAATATTCAAATGCTGTCTTAAGTGCACGTCCCTTGCCTTTGTTAACCTCATGGTTAAGCATCGTGCACTGCGGGTACTCCCTGACCTTGTTAAAAGGTTCCATATGCCCGCTGTCACTTCCGTCATTCACGAGAATGATATCTTCAAATCCATGCCGGATTAACGAATCCACCACCTTGACAAGCTTCTCATCCGGATTAAGTGATGGAATTATGACTGATATATTCTTCATATTGCCTCATTTCTGCAATGTTGATGCTATGTTTTATGCTGCTGCACACACTTTATTATTCTATAACATCTTATACTTTTTTGCAAGAAAGTTGTAACACTGACAAGCCACCTGCCATATTAATGTATTGTAAACATAATAATCTCCCTGGGAGGATTTAACATGAGTGATTTAGCAGCAACAAACTGCGGATGCAACAGCTGCGGATGTGGTAACAACTGTGGAGGATGCGGTAACAATTCATGTCTGTGGCTCATCCTCATTCTCTGCTTCTGTGGATGTGGCAACAATGGTCTCTTCGGTAACTGCGGCGGATGTGGCTGCGATGATGGCTGTGGAAGAAATGGCGGATGCGGTGACAATTCATGCATCTGGCTCATCCTTATTCTTCTCTGCTGTGGCGGCTTCGGATGTGGTGGTTGCGGCGGATGTGGCTGCGGCTGCTAATTGGTAAAATTATAGCTGCATCGTAATTTCACAAGCATCTGTGCAAAGCGCACCGGCATCGGTCCGGTGCGTTTTTTGTGTTTATTTATTTAAAAAATACACTGACTTTTTCATCAGCAGCTTTTGTATTGCTGTCTTTGGCGTTATCTTCCCCGGTTCTGTGTACCATAGAAAGCTTTACTTCATTTTCAATTACATTTCCATATTCCTCCTGCCGGCACTGCGCATCTATCTCATACACCGCATTGCCTTCAATAATGTAATTCTCATTCAATTGCCATACCCCTTTCCACAAATGCTGTCAATATATTATATGTTCCCTGTTCTATGAATGTAATATATCGAATATAAATGATACAAGCAGACAGATATGGAGCATGTATGGGATGTCAGACAACCATACCAATGACTGAGTTTGATATTATAACCACAGACGACACCACACAGATGATGAAAGCGATTATTCCGTACATTGACTTTCCGCTTCAGAAAAGCATGGCGATAATGATAAGGCTTAAAGAGCTTCAGGATACCATACGCTGCTATAACAGCAGCCAGTGTATGTTTCTGAACAAGGCTTCCGGTAACAGCAATGATATGTTTGAGGCATTATGCAGATACTGTCCTCCCGACATTGCCGCCAATATAAATACAATCCGGCAGATGTCCCAATTCTCTGACATTATGAAAATGTATAATGATCTGGAACAATCCGTCAGTAATGTCATGAATGATGCTGCATCACAGGACACCAACGAATCACAGGCACAGGGCACTA